>CAZNWW010000039.1:11461-14583 GCA_964576155.1 uncultured Myxococcales bacterium
CTTGGGTGTTCCGGTGTTCCCGCGGCCCCCGACGGCGCGGGCCCCCCCCCGCGACCCTGGCTGTGGGGCTCCTCGCCCTGTCGCCCCAGTTCGTCATGACCGGCGTTACCATGCTCTCCCAGCCGACGGCGACCTTCGTGATGATGCTGGGCCTCCTCCTGACCCTTAGATTCGAGGACGAACCAACACCAGCCCGGGCAGCCCTCGCTGCTGGCGTCTGGTCCTTCGGCGTCCTGGTGCGCCCGCTCCCCGGGATCCTGTTCATTGCGGTGATCATAGCCTTCTTCACCTGGAAGCTCTTCAGGGACCGGATCGTCACCGGGAGCCGACGGGTAGGAGTCATGATCGCTGCGGCACTTCCGGCGATCCTGCTCGCCGGGCTCTTCCTCGCCGTGAATCGGCTCCAAAGTGGCGACATCGCAACCACGGGCTACCACATCCCTGATACAGGCCTGCCGATCCCGGCGCCGAGGGGCCCGCTAATCGGCATGGCGGTGCTGGGGAACCTCCTGCGCCAGGGGGTCTGGCTCTTCGGCTGGCCGGTGTCGTATCTCTTCGTGCCCTTTGCCCGCGGCCGACGACCGCTGACCCTGCTATGGGCGCTCATGGCAGCGGTCCTCGCGTATCGGCTGTTGGTCCCAAAGACCTTCGTGTCCGCGACGGGCCCGATCTACCTCATGGAGGCAACCCCGCTCCTGGCTCTGGCCACCGCCGCGGGGGTCCTACGCCTGAGGGATTGGCTGGGGACCCATGGCCTGCCGCGACTCCGTGCGGCCGTCGCGCCGGCCCTGGTGGCCCTGACTGCGGTGTCTCTGTCCATGTTCGTTCCGGTCCAGCTACGCAACCTCGAGACCTCCTGCGAGACCGTGCGGCTGCCCGTCGATCTGCTGGAGGCCATGCCTGGGGACGGCAAGGACCTGGTCTTCGCAAACTGGCTCGTCCCGGGGACGGGGATCTCGTGGCATCTCTTCCCGCCGCCCCCGTCGCCCGGGCTCGACGACGACGTGATCTTCGTCCGCCTGCCGTCGGGCCCGGACCGGGCTGCGCGCATGCAGGACTTCTGGCGGCGACGGTTCCCGGACCGGCGACCCTGGGTCTACGATCCCGGGACCGGCGGCGAGCCTCAGCTCATACCCCTCCTGCCCCCCGGTGAAGCACCGTGAGCGCGGAAGGGTCACAGGGATCCCAACCGACGGTGAACATCCTCGGGGTCCCGGTCGCAGCGACCCACATGCAGGACGCGGTGGACCGCATCTTCGGCTGGGTGGCCAGTCGCACCCCGGGCTACGTCCTCCTGACCGGGGTCCACGGCATCATGGAGTCCCAGCGGGATCCGGAGCTCCTGGAGATCCATCAGCGGGCGTTGATGTGCGCGCCCGACGGCATGCCCACGGTCTGGCTGGGGTGGGCCCACGGTTATAAGGAAATGGACCGCTGCTACGGCCCCGGCCTGATGCTCGAGGTTCTGTCCCAATCCGTGGAGCGGGGCACCCGCCACTACCTCTACGGCGGCGACGAGGGGGTCGCTGAGCAGCTCCGGGACCGGCTCTTGGAGCGCTTCCCCGGCCTGCAGATCGTGGGCGCCGAATGCCCGCCGTTCAGGCCCCTCACAGAGGACGAGGACGCCAGGGTCATCGAGCGCATCGCGGCGGCGAAGGCAGACATGGTCTGGGTGGGGCTCTCCACGCCGAAGCAGGACCGCTGGATGGCGGCCCACGCGGGCAGGGTCCACGCGCCGGTCCTCCTGGGGGTGGGCGCAGCCTTCGACTTCCACACCGGCCGCATCCGCCAGGCACCACGTCCCATCCAGCGGGCGGGGCTCGAGTGGGCCTTTCGCCTCGTCATGGAGCCCCGCCGTCTGTGGCGTCGCTATCTCTACGCGAATCCTCGATTCATCGTGAAGGCCGCTGCCCAGCTCATAGGCCTCCGCCGCTACTCAACAACACCGAGGGACCCATGAAGATCCCGATCACACGGCCCTGGTTCGGCCCCGAAGAGATACGCGCCCTGGAGCACCCCCTGAAGACCGGTTGGGTCGCCCAGGGACCGGAGGTGAAGGCCTTCGAGGAGGAGTTCGGCGAGGTGGTCGGCGCGCCCCACGCCTGCGCGGTGTCCAATGGCTCCACCGCGCTTCACCTGGCCCTCCTGGCCGCGGGGGTCGGCACCGGGGACGAGGTGGTCACCGTGAGCCACACCTTCATCGCCACGGCGAACGCGATCCGTCACTGCGGCGCTACCCCGGTCTTCGTGGACATTGATCCGTCAACCCTGAACATGGATCCCATGGCCCTGGACATGGCCCTGACGTCGGCAACCAAGGCGATCCTGGTGCCCCACCAGCTCGGGATGCCCGCGGACCTGGGTGAAATCATCCCCACCGCTGAGCGTATGGGAATCCCGGTTATCGAGGACGCGGCCTGCGCGCTGGGCAGCGGGATCCGCTGGGACCGGAGCTGGGAGCCGGTGGGGCGTCCCCGCGGGCTCATGGCCTGCTTCTCCTTCCACCCGCGCAAAGTGATCACCACGGGAGAGGGGGGCATGATCACCACCCGTCGACCCGAGCTGGATCATCGCCTGCGCGTCTTGAGGGACCAGGGAAGGGACCCAAAGGACGGGTTCATCGACGTCGGCTGGAACGCCCGGATGACAGACATCCAGGGGGCCCTGGGGCGGGCCCAGCTCCGCCGCCTCTCTGACATCGTCACCCAGCGGCGGGCCCTGGCAGAGAGATACAGCGTGCTCCTGGCGCCCCTCCCGGGGATCACCCCACCCACGGAGCCCCTGAACGTCCGGAGCAACTGGCAGAGCTACGCGGTCCACGTGGACCCGGACTTGGGCCGGGACGCCCTGGTCAAACAGCTGAACGACGCAGGGATAGACGCGCAGGGAGGCGTGATGAACACACACGAGGAGGCCCCCTACCGGGACGCCCCTCGTCCCCACCCCCTGGATGCGTCGGAAACCGCCCGCGCCCGGTCCATGCTCCTGCCCCTCTTTCCGCAGATGAGCGAAGACGAAGTGAGCAGGGTGGTCGAGGTCCTTGCCGAGGCGGTCGCTTCTCAGGACAACTAGATGACCTCGGCGGAGATAATGCACCATTCTGACCGGCCTCCGACACCGAT
>CAZNWW010000040.1:0-7862 GCA_964576155.1 uncultured Myxococcales bacterium
TGAGCTCATGTCCTACGAGGAGGTAGCCGAGCTCACGGGCCTCCCTGCGGGGACGGTGAAGAGTCGGATCCACCGGGCCCGGGTCCAGCTCATGCGGTACGTCAAGCGAGCGACCGACGGAGACGAGCAATGAACGGAGATGACAGCCGCGAAAAGCTCCTGGACGACGAGGCGGTGGCGGCCTACGTGGACGGGGAGATGCAGTCCGAGGAGCGGCGCCGCTTCGAGGCGCGTCTCGCCGAGGATCCCGCGCTGTCGGCCCTCGTCGCCGAGTACCGGGAGATGATCGAGCTGCTCCACGCGGACGGGCAGGTCAAGGAGCCCCTCCCTCCGGAGTTCCTGGTCGCGGTTCAGCGCCGGATCCGCCTGAAGAGCAAGGGCCGGTGGTACGGGGGCCACAGATCTCGACTCCCATATGAGACCTTCGGTGTCCTCGCTGTGATCCTCGTGATCCTGTACGCAGGCTTTTACATCTTGTTCCCCAAGGAGACCACCATCACGGTGACCGCAACGCACCGGGTCACCCTCGCCGAGCCTGTGCCGGATGCCTTGCGGGATATCCTTGATCTCGAGGGCCTACGCCTTCCCGGCGCGGGGGCCATGGGCTGGTCCCTGGTTCTGGATCTCAAGAACCTCGACGGGATCCGGCCTCTCCTTCTGCCCCTCCTGGCCCCAGCGGATCGTGAGTGGCTGGAGTCCTTGACCCTGGGCGAGGGGCAGTCGATCCGTCTCTATCTCCTTCCCGGGGAGGTCGAACTCCTGCCTGCCGTAATGGAGTTCCGCGTCGCCCCCGATCCGGGCGGCGACGACCCTTGATGCCGTCGGGGGCTGGTGCTAGACTCGGCCCGGGTGAGACGAACGAGGAGGCCGAAGATGAGCTGGATCCCAACCGACGACGAGGAAAAGGGAGACGACGGCGCGCCGCAGGACGACGACGAACTGGGCACCGCGCCGACCATGCTCTACATGAAGCCCGTGTCCGAGGACGAGACGGCAAAGGCGGCCATCGAGAAGGCCGCGGAGGACGTGGGGGGCGAGACCCTGATGATGATGCCCGCGGTCTCGGGAGCTTCCGCCGCGGACGCGCTCTCGGAGGAGGGTGTCCCCGAGCAGGGACCCGCGGCAGGCCCCCTCCCCGAGGACGAAGGCCTCGAGGAGCTGGACTCGGCCAAGACCATGATGTACATGCCCGCTGCGGGAGGGGCTTCAGCCCCGACATCCTCTGACGCCCCGGAAGGGGGCTTCTCCGACGAGGTCCAGAAGAAGCTCGCGGAGCTCCGGGACAGCATCGGCGCCGGCGGTGACGATGCGGGAAGCAGCACTATGGCCTACATGCCCGCGGTGGGTGGCCTCCCCGTGGACCAGGCCGTGGACAAGATGCTGGCGGAGACCGGCGAGGCGCCCCTCCAGCCGCCCGCCGCGCCAGAGACGCCCCGGGTGTCCACGGCCCCGACCTTTCCCGCGGCGGAGGCCCCGGAGGATGATCTGGGAGAGGCGCCGACGGACGCGTCTGAGGGAGTCGGGGCTGCACCCAAAGGGCATGAGTCTCGTACGAGCGGAGCTTCGTCCGCTCAACTCGGCTACAAAGCCCCTCCCACAGCTGAAGCCCCTCCCACAATGTCTCCGACGCCTGTGATCAAGCCCAGCCCTGACCTGGACGATGACGATGACCTCGCGGCCCTGGCCGGAAAGGGCAAGGGCGGGAAGATCTTCCTGATCTTCTTCCTGCTGATCCTCCTCGGGGCCGGAGGTGTCTTCGCTGCCATGCTCTTCGACTGGATGGCGCGGCCCGAATTCCTCGAATCCCTTCCGCACTACGAACTGCACCTGTAGGCGTACCATGGCCACCCGATCCTATCTCGATCTGGAGCAGACCTACGGCGCGCACAACTACAAGCCCCTCCCCGTGGTCCTCAACCGGGGTGAAGGGATCTGGGTGTGGGACGTGGACGGCCGGAAGTACCTCGACATGCTCTCCGCGTATAGCGCGGTGAGCCACGGCCACCGGCATCCCCGCCTCGTGGAGGCGGCGCGGCGGCAGCTCGATCGGCTCACGCTCACGTCCCGGGCCTTCTACAATGATCAACTCGGCCCCCTCTGCCGAGACTTGGCCGCGCTCTGCGGCATGGACATGGTCCTGCCCATGAACACCGGGGCCGAGGCGGTGGAGACCGCAATCAAGGCGGCACGCCGCTGGGGCTATCGGGTGAAGGGCGTCGCGCCGGACTCGGCGCGGATCGTGGTCTGTGACAACAACTTCCACGGTCGCACCACGACGATCATCTCTTTCTCCTCCGACGGGACCTATCGGGACGGCTTCGGTCCCTTCACGCCGGGCTTCGACCTGGTGCCCTTCGGGGACGCAGACGCGATGGCGGCCAAGGTGGGCCCCGAGACCGTCGCGGTTCTCCTGGAGCCGATCCAGGGGGAAGCCGGGGTGGTCGTTCCCCGCAGCGGCTACCTGCGCAAGGTTCGGGACCTGTGCACCCGCCGGGGCGTGTTGATGCTCGCGGACGAGGTCCAGACGGGGCTGGCCAGAACGGGGCGTATGTTCGCGTGTGATCACGAGGACGTGAAGCCCGACGCCTTTGTCCTGGGCAAGACCTTGGGCGGAGGCCTCCTCCCGGTCTCTGCGGTGGTGGGTACCAAAGAGCTCCTCGGGGTCTTCGAGCCCGGGAGCCACGGCTCCACCTTCGGGGGCAATCCCCTGGCCGCTGCGGTGGCCAGGGAGGCGATCCGGATCCTGGAGGAGGAGCATTTTGCAGAGCGCGCCGATCAGCTCGGCGCCGTCTTCCGCGCAGGCCTCGAGCCCCTGGTGGGTCGGGGCCGGGTGGTGACGGTCAGGGGGAAGGGGCTCCTCAACGCCGTGCTCCTCGATACCTCCACGGGCAAGGGCAGCGCCCGCGGGGTGGCCGAGCAACTCATGACCAAGGGGATCCTCGTCAAGGAGACCCACGAGAACGTGATCCGCTTCGCCCCGCCCCTGGTGATCACCGAAGACGAGCAGGCCTGGGCCCTCGACATCATCGTAGAGGTGCTGGGGGGCTAGAGCGCGGGGGCTTCCTCGGTGCGGACCGAGAGGTCCAGCCGCAGCAGACCGCGTTCGATCTCCAGCGCGACGAGATTGCGCGGCGGAGTGGTCGCTACCCGCCACCGGAACGGGGCGAGTCCCTCCACGGGTTCACCCTGCCATGTCCGGATCCGATCCCCGGCGCGTAAGCCCGCCTCCGCGGCGGGGGAGTCTGGGAGGACGGACACGACGCGGACGCCCTCCGGGTCCTCGGTGAGTTGAACCCCGAGGAAGCTCCGCACCAACCGGCCGTTGATCTGGAGGTGCGTAGCGACCACCCGGGCCATGGATGCGGGGATGGCGAAGCCGATGCGATCCGCCTCGGGATCGATGGCCGCGCAGACGCCCAGCACCGCGCCGTCGATGCCCAGGAGCGGCCCCCCGCTGTTGCCCAGGTTGATCGCCGCATCGGTCTGGATGAAGTCCGCGTAGCCCGCGGGATCCCAGACCACGTCGCTTCGTCCCGTGGCGCTCACGATGCCCCGGGTAGCCGAGAAGGCCAGCCCCAGGGGTGTCCCGATGGCCATGACCCACTCGCCCACTCGTGCGTCCCGGATGGCCAGGGGGAGCGGGGGCGGCGGGTTCTCCCCGTCCACGGCCAGGAGGGCCAGGTCTGTGTGTGTGTCCGCTCCGAGGACCTGCGCGTCGAGGCGGCGTCCGGTCTGTGTCACCGCGGTGACTTCGGTAGCGTCTGCGATCACGTGCGCGCTGGTAAGGACCCTGCCGCCAGGATCGATGAAAAAACCGGTGCCCTGACGTTCGGCCTGGCCGGTGCGTACCTCCAGCGCGACTACGGACGGCGCAGCGGCTGCGTAGAGGGCCGCGAAGTCGGGGAGGGCGTTGCCCGCGGGGGTAGCGCCGGCCGACGGCGGGGTGGGGAGCTGGAGGGGGTCTCTGCTGAGTTCAGTCCCCCCATCGACCCCGGACGAGACGTCCGGGGCCACTTCCCCCAACAAGGGGGGAAGGTTGTTCGTGCTGTCTGCTGGATCCTTGGCGGTGGGATCCGGAGGCCGGAGGGGGGGCGATGCGGCAACGTCCTCAGGCCGCACCCGCACCATCCGCCGCTGGTCCTCGTCGCGGTCCTCGCCGCCGCAGGCGGCGAGGAGCAGCAGCAGGGCGACGGCGATGTTGGGCGCGACGGATCTCACAGCGGCTCTCCCTCTCCCGTATGGGACACCGGGGGCGGTCCGTGGATTCCTCGCCAAGGTAGTGGAGCGGTGCGGCCTGTCAACCTGTGTCTGAGCGGCCGGAGCGTGCCACGAATCGCATGCGCAGGTCGTAGAGCAGCCCGCTCAAGGTGCGGTCTTCGTCGTCGGTGAGGTTGCCCGCTGTCTTGAGCTTGATCATGTCCAGGAGGCCGATGGTCTGGCGGGCCAGCTCCAGGTTCACCACGACTTCGCCGCCATCGGGATCCGGGATCTCTCCCAGGTGGAGCATGGCCGAGGTGCTGAGCGAGAGGATGAAGGTGTGGAAGTCGACCCCTTCGGGGTCTGGTGTCCCGGGACCTTCAGCCATCGAGCTCGTCCTCTTGCGCGAGGAGCTCCTCTTCGGAGAGCTCTCGGGCGCCCAACTCGAACTCACCTTCGCAGATCTCCACCGTGGAGGTGTCGGCAGCGCCGGTCATGTCATCCAGTCCCGCTACGAAATTGTCGTACTCCGCGCGGGTCACCAGGCCCTTTTCCAGGTTCCGGTCCAGGATGCGCTTGTCGAAGAGCAGGTCCTTTTCGATCATGGGGTGTCCTCCTCGCAGGTCCTGGCAGAATGTATTGCCAACCGGGGCTCCTGTCAATCCCCGCGGGTGGATCCCGGCCTTGACAACCGGTAGAGCCGGTTGATAGCGTCACGCCAGAGGTGAATTTGCCATGTCGCTGAAAGATACAAAAAAGGGCAAGGACGCTGTCGATGAGGGGAACGAACTGGGGAACTGGGACGAGGAGGAGGTCTTCCGGCGGGAGGGCGAGACCCCCGAGACCCTCCGCGAGTCTCTCGAGTCCAAGCTCGAGCTGGAGCGCCAGCGGTCCCTCCGGACCATGGCGGACTTCGAGAACCACCGTCGTCGCGTAAAGAAAGAGCGGGAGACTCTCGTCCTCTACTCCAACGAGAAGCTCCTGAAGGAGTTCCTCCCGGTCCTCGACGACCTGGAGCGCGCGGTCGGCCAGGCCGAAGCCGGCGGCGAGAAGCAGACCCTCGACTCCTTCGTACAGGGTGTGCGGCTCATCCTGGATCGGATCCTCGGGGTTCTCGAGCGTGCGGGAGTGAAGGCCTTCGACACGGTCGGCGAGCCCTTCGATCCGACGTACCACGAGGCGGTGATGCAGCGCATGGAGAAGGAGTCGCTCCCCTCCTCGGTGCTGGAGGAGCTCGAGAAGGGTTACATGCTCTACAACCGCCTCCTCCGCCCCACGAAGGTGGTGGTCAACGCCCTGCGTGCCCCCCGCCCTGCTCCCCTCCCAACCGAAGGCCCTTCGAAGCTCGAAGAGCGAAGTAGGGAACTTGAAGAGTCCGGCTTCGACTTCGCCAAGGAGATCGAGGCGGAGATTGAGCTCACTGCTGACGTCGAGGTAGAGGTCGAGGTTCCCGCAGAGGAGCTGTCCGCGGAGGAGCTGCCCGACGATGCACCGGAGGATGGGACCTCGGTCGAGGACACCGGTGAGGATCTCGTCAATGCGCACGTGGACGAGGAGGAGCTCACCGGGGGCGCCTTCGAGATCGACGAGGACGCGCTCGGTTCCCTCGACGACTGGGAAAAGGAATACAACGAGTAGACGCAAGGCATCGCTCGAGCGTCCTCAATCGACTACGTCACCTCTATTGTCTCCTGCGTCGATCATCCCGCACAGATCACCGACCCACGGACCATCCATGGTGATCGCAGGTCCGATTGTGAGAGGGGTGCCGACCTCCTTCCGGGCCTCGAGGAGCAGCCTTGCCGCGTCGTCGTCGGGGTTTCCCCAGGCCAGGACAAGACGAGTCGGCGCAAAGCGCCGCGCAGCGAGGCTGTTGAGGAGCTCTCCGAGCCGAGGCGCCGGGTAGGTCAGGTAGAGGAACCCGCGGCTCGGCAAGAGCCGCGCTGACGTGTCCAGGACGTCGTCCATGGTGGCCGAGACCTCGTGTCGAGCCATCGCGGCTGCGGCGTCCGGCGGCGTCCGGCCGGCGCCGAGCGGGTAGAACGGCGGGTTGGCGTAGATAGCGTCGGGGCGATCCTGGAGGTCGGTGGCGCGGAGGTCCCGCAGATCCCGGTGGTGGCACCGCATCCGGTGCTCCAGCCCGTTGAGCTTCGCCGTCTCTCTCGCTGCGAGGTGGTGGATCTCCTGGAACTCCACCAGGTCCGTCGTACCGAAGCCACCTCCGGCCAGGATCGTCGCGGAGACCACGCCGCAGCCCCCGCCGAGCTCGAGCCCGTGACCCCTCCCCTCGCGGTTCCGTCGGCTCAGCACGAACCACGCCAGGAGGAGGGAGTCCGCAGCGAAACGGTATCCTTCCGTTGGCTGACTGCAGCGGATCCGTCCGTCGAGGATGAGCGTGTCGGTCACGAGCCGACCTCCCGAAGGAGGGCCAGGAGCCGCGCCGGGTCCAGATCTCCGGACCGCAGAACAGCGGGTTCGTCTCCTGTGAGGTCGAGCACCGTTGAGGCTCGACCGCCGCAAGGCTGTGCCTCCTCGAGCCAGGCATCGACCATGGTTATCAGGTTTGGATCCAACGCGTCAGGTCCGGCGGGGGGAGGAGCCCCCGCCAGGTTGGCACTGGTACCGATGAGGTAGCCCCCTGCCCGGGCTGCCAGATAGCGGGCCGCGGGGTGTGCGGGCATGCGGAAGCCCGCTGTCCCGTTCGGCGCGGCAGGCGCCAGGCGCCGGCGGGCGTCTTCATGGAGCGGGACGATCACCGTGAGCGCGCCGGGCCAGGCGGATCGGGCCAGCGCGTCCAGCGCCGGGCGTGCCTTCGGCCCGGCGGCCTCTCGGGCCGGCCCGAGGGACGGGACCAGGATGGGGAAAGGACGCGGGGTCGTGATGCCCTTGATGGCCAGGACTCGAGCGGCGACGGTGGCCCGGGTGGCGTCGCCGCCCATGCCGTAGAGGGTGTCAGTGGGGTAGACGACAAG
Organism: uncultured Myxococcales bacterium; assembly: GCA_964576155.1. Lineage (GTDB taxonomy): Bacteria > Myxococcota_A > UBA9042 > CAIXZC01 > CAIXZC01 > CAZNWW01. The sequence continues at coordinate 7,170 of CAZNWW010000040.1, forward strand.
GCCTCCGCCGGCGACGAGGTCTCCCGCGGATACGAGGTCCGTGGCGGCCGGACGGGTCACGGAGCCGGCCGCTGCCCGACGGGGCGCGGTGCGCCGGCCTGAGGCGGCGGGATCGGGGCCTCCGCTGCGGCGCTGAGCGCAGGGCCAAGGCCGCCGAGGAGATCGCTGGCCAGGAGACCGAAGGACCCGGTAGTGCGTGCCTGGAGGTCTCCGGCGTGGGCATGCGCCCAGGCGCCGAGACAGGCCGCGTCCCAGGGGCTCATTCCCTGGCACAGGAGCGCTCCGATGACTCCGGTGAGGATGTCGCCGCTGCCGGCCTTGGCCATGGCCACGTTGCCTGCCAGGTTGATAGCGGCCCGTCCGTTCGGCGCAGCGATCACCGTGCTCGCGCCCTTGAGCACGGTGACGCAGCCTGTCTCGTCCGCCGCCCGACGGGCCAGTCCGAGCCGATCTGCGGCGATGTCGGTCTTGTCCACAGCGAGGAGCCGGGCCAGCTCACCGGGGTGTGGGGTCAGGACCGTGCGGTCCCCCCCCGCCTGCAGGGCTGTCGCCTCTCCTGCGTAGACCCCGAGCGCGTCTGCGTCCAGGACCCGGGGCAGCGCGCATTGATCCACCAGCCAGTTGACCAGGGTCCGCACCTCGGCGCCGGTGCCGAGCCCGGGTCCTGCTGCGATCGCCGCCTTACCAACCACA
>CAZNWW010000040.1:7872-14456 GCA_964576155.1 uncultured Myxococcales bacterium
GCCCTCGCCCCTCAGGGCCTCGATCATCAGGTCGGGCGCCGAAGCGAGGTGCTCGGCGATGTTGTCACTCCACGTGGCCACGGTGCAGAGCCCTGAGCCGCTGCGCAGCGCGGCCTCCCCGGCGAGGAGCGCGGCTCCGCCTTTCCCGGGGGAGCCTGCGACCACCAGGAGATGGCCGAAGCGATTCTTGTGTCCGGCGGCGGATCTCGGCGGCGGCGGCGGCGGATCCCCGGGGCCTGCGAGGAGGTGGACCCCCGTGGTGTCGTCCACCCGTCGGCGGAGGAGGGAGATGTCCACCAGGAAGACCTCCCCGGCCAGGGCCCGGCCCGGGTGCTGGACGAGGCCGAGCTTCACGCCGCCGAAGGTCGCAGTCCGATGGGCCTGAAAGGCCTCCCCGAGGATGTTCCCCCGGTCCGGGTGAACGCCGCTGGGCAGGTCCACCGCGAAGCGGTAGGTGTCCAGCGCGTTTAGCGAGGTCAGGAGACCCTGATGCCAGGGATCCAGGGCACGGGTCAGCCCCGTGCCGAAGAGCGCGTCCACCACCGCCTGGACCTCGGCCAGCCCGCGGAGTTGTTCCTCCAGGGGCCGCTCCCTGTCCAGGGTCCGCACGGAGATCCCCGCGCGCACCGCGATGTCCAGGTTGATCCTCGCGTCTCCCCGGATGTCTTCGGGCGGTCGGGTGAGGAGGAGCTCCGGGGTCCAGCCCCAGTTGGCCAGGTGCCGGGCGATGACGGAGCCGTCGCCGCCGTTGTTCCCCGGGCCGCAGAACACCGCCACCCGCCCCTGCCCGCCGGGGACCAGGGCCTCGGCCAGGAGGGCCGCGGCCTGGCGGCCTGCGTTCTCCATGAGCACGACCCCGGGGATTCCGAGGTCCTCGATCCCGTGGGCGTCGAGCGCCCGCATCTGCTCCGCTGTGTACCCCTGCATGTCGACCTCCCCAATCACCGGGCGATCCGTTCCAGCATCTCCTGGACCGCCGCCTCCATGCCGACGACGATGGCGCGGGCGATGATGCTGTGCCCGATGTTGAACTCCACGATCTCGTCGATAGCGGCCACCGGGTCGATGTTCGTGTAGTCCAGGCCGTGGCCCGCGGCGACGTAGAGCCCCCGATCCGAAGCAGCTCGCGCCGCGTCCTCGATGCGCCCGAGCTCCGTGCCCCCCGCAGCCTCCCGCCAATGGTCACAGTAGCGCCCGGTGTGGAGCTCCACCGCGTCCGCGCCCAGCTCCTTCGAGGCCTTGATCTGCTTCGGATCCGCCTCGATGAACATGCTCACCCGGATCCCGGCGTCCCGCAGGCGCTCCACGTAGGGCCGCAGCTTCATGCGTTGCCCGGCCACGTCGAGGCCGCCCTCGGTGGTGAGCTCTTCGCGGCGCTCCGGTACCAGGGTCACCACCTCGGGACGGGTGTCCAGTGCGATGGCGAGGATCTCCTCGGTGGCGCCCATCTCCAGGTTCAACTCGGTGAGGGCGGTTTCCCGAAGGATCCGCAGATCCCGCTCCTGGATGTGTCGTCGGTCTTCGCGCAGATGGATCGTGATCTGGTGGGCCCCGGCCAGCTCTGCGAGGGACGCGGCGAAGATCGGGTCCGGGTATCGTGTGCCGCGTGCCTGCCGAATGGTAGCGACGTGATCGACATTGACGCCAAGCTTCCGTTCCATGGTTCCCTCCGTGTTCCGCCTGATGATTCCCCCCGGCGGTGGAGGGTGTCAAGCGACAAGCGCAAGTGGGATGTTCGGTTGACACCGCGAGCCCCGCTGGCCTAGACTTCCCACGGAAGATCCAGCACGGTACCCGACATGGAATCACCGATCGTAGTAGCGGACGACAAGGGCCTGGTTTTCGACGAGGTGCGCGCAATCCTCAAGGACCCCGGCGCCGAGATCGTGCGTGCGGCGTCCATGGAGGACTGCATCCACCGCCTCCGGAAGACCCCGGCCTCGATTCTTATCGTCTCGGCCACCATGAAGCGGGCCTTCTCCCTCCTGCGTATCGTGCGGCATAGCCGGGATCTGCGTACGATCCCGTTACTGGTCATCGCAGCTCCGGGCCAGGAGGAGCTTATCGAGAAGCACGGACAGCTCCCCTCCCGGGCGGATCGCTATCTCCTGCAGCCCCTTGACCCGGAGCTCTTCGACGGCGTGGTTCGTGAGTTCCTCCACGGGATCCCGGACGACGAGGCCGAGTCGTCCGGGGAGGGCGCCGACGTGGAGGCCCCGGCTGAGGTCGTGGCGCCGGACAAGGGCGCGTACCAGAAGATCCAGAACGAGCTGCGCCGGAGTCGTGACAAGGCCCAGGCCCTGGAAGCGGATCTCCACGCGGCTCTCCAGGCCTCAAAGCAGGTGGCGGATCTCCGGGGCGAGAACGAGGCCCTGCGTAAACGGGTCCAATCCAGCGACGCGCAGGCCCGCTCCATGAAGGACCACTCCTCGATCTTCGAGCGCCTCGAGGGCGGCTACAAGGAGACCATCGGGGACCTGGAGCGCCTGGTCAGCGACAAGGACAACCTCATCGTAGACCTCCGGGATCAGCTCCCGGCTACTGACGAGATCGGGATCAACGCGCAGGAGCTCATGGAGCGCATCGAGAACCAGAACGGACGGATCTCGAGCGCCCAGGACCGCGCCTCCAAGGTCCTGGACGTTCTGGGGCGCATGCGCGCACAGCTCGAGAGCCTCGATCTGGAGGCCTGGCTGCGCGCCGCCCGCGAGGCCGAGGAATCCGTGGACCTCTCCTTCTCCGACGAAGAGTCCACCCAGATCCTCGACGTGTCGACCATCAAGAGCCTGGTCTCGGATTAGACCGGCCGGAAGACGTTCGCCCTACTTCGCTCTGCGAGCTACGAAGGGTCTCCGACACGCTCACGTCTGGGTTGCGCCCATCAGACCCCGCCGATCTTCTGCAGCTGCACCTTTGCCATCTTCATGACCATACCGGGGATGTCCTTGCTCCGAGAGAGGGTCTTCAGGTCGTTCTTGCGCATGAACTTCAGGAAGTTCATGGCGAGGTTGGGCGGTGTCTTGGGGTTCTGGATCAGGGACAGCTTCACTGCGTAGTGGCGCACCCACTCCCGGTTCAGGCAGATCTTGCGGATGATCTCATCGGGGAGGGCGCGGTTCAGCGCGTGGAGAGCGGCTTCCTTGGTCGTCATCCCGGGGTTGTCCAGGGCCGACAGGGACACCAGCTTGCTGCGGTCCTGGATCAGGATCGCCCGGGCGTTGGCGTTGCCCACCAGCGCCATGCGGATCCGCTCCGGGATGTCCATCTCCTCGATCTCCGAGTGGAGGGATTTGCCCATGGGCCCGTCTTCCTCTTCCTCCTCGGCCCCCTCTCCCTTCTCCGCTGCCGCCCGGAGGAGGAGATCGAACTCTGAGAGATCCTCCTCCTCGTCCTGCTCCTCAAAGCTCTCACCCTGGGCCAGGCGTCGGAGGAATGCATCCTCTTCATCCTCGTCGTCGTCGTCGTCGTCGTCGTCGTCGAAGTCTTCGAAGTCCTCGAAGTCCTCCGAATCTTCCGCGGGGGGGGCCTCCACCTCGGGCGCGGTGGGCTCCTCCTCGAAGACCTCCTCCTGCGGCTCGGGCTCAGGCGCGGCCGCTGGGGCTGCGGCCTTGAAGTCCTTGCCCAGGAGGCCTTCGACGATCTCCTTGTAGCCGGGGATGTGCTGGATCTGGAGGCCCTGGCGCACCGCGAACTCGAAGACCGACTGCGCTATTCGCATGGGGGTGTTCGGGTTGAAGTACAGGGCCTCCACCAGGTCGGGTTGCTTGGCGATGCGGTCCTGGTTGCGACCGAGCATCTCCAGGAGGATGGTCTTGTCCGTGACGCGGGCGATGTGGTTCAGGGTCTGGCCCGGGGTCTGCCGGTTCACCACGATGCGGCCCAGGCCCCGGACGTCCTTGAGGACCCGCCCCAGCGCGTCCAGGACGCCTCGGTCAGTGCTCTGTTGGGCCAGGACCGAGTCAAGGGTTCCGGGCGGAAGTTTCTCGAGGGAGGAGAGGGCTTGATCCCTCACCTCTTTGTCCGGATCCCGGGTGAGCCAGGCCAGGCAGGGCACGAGCTGCTCCGGGGGCATGGGCAGAGCGGCGCGTGCGACGATCATCCGGCGCTGGGCGGGGGTTTTCTTCGGATCGATGAAAGGGAGGACCTTCTCCGGGATCGAGCCGGGGGAGATCGCAACGGGTTCTGTGTCGATGGCCATGGGGACCTCCTGGAGAGTCGCTCCTTCGGTTCTACCCGACCTGCCGGGTTCCTGGCAATGTCCTCGAGAGCTTAGAAGCGGATCTCGACCCCCCCCAAGAACTCGGAGAAGGCCAGATGACGGGTACGCCCGTCCTCCTTGAAGGGGTAGTAGCCCATGCGTGCGCCCGCCTCGACCATCACCACCCGTCCGATCGGCACGCCGAGGGTGATCGACGCTGCGGGAGCCACGGACACGTGATCGTCGGTCAGGGGGGCGTGGCCCTCCTGGCGGGTGCGGCGGTGGACATAGAGGAGGCCTGCATCGACCCCGAGGCCCAGATCCACCGGGCGGCGGATCGGATGGAAGATGACGCCGAGCGCAGCCTGGAATTGCTGGAGCTCCACGGCCGCGGAGCTGTTGCCCGGGGGCGCCAGACTCCCGGTACCGCCGCCGCCGGCCAGGCGCAGCGCGAGGTCCCATCGGGGCCCGATCCAGTTGGCCAGGCGGAGCTGGATGCTCCCCACTGCGCTGGGCAGGAGGGAGGCCCGCCGGATCCCGGCGTCCCAGAAGAGCTGGTAGCCGCCGCCCGCGCTCAGGCGCAGGGTGGGGCCCGCCCCTTTCTCCATCAGGTACGAGCGTGCGATCTCGCGGAGGGGCCCGTCGTCCACGGGGACGGTCTGCCCCGGGGCTACCGAGAGACGTTGCCGGTAGAGGCGCCGGTCGCCGCGCTTGAACACCTCGAGATCCCCCGCGGGGACGGCGAGGAACGCCTCGTCTCCCTTGTCCTTCTCCAGCTCGGCCACCACCCGGTCCCGGTCGTTGGACCAGACCAGGTAGTTCCCCTTGGTCTCGGATGAGAAGCGCAGCCGGGCCTCGGCGCGGTCCAGGTGAGCCAGGACCAGCTCACCGCTCCCGCGCATGCCCAGATCGAAGGTGGGGTGCTGGACGCCGGCGCCGGCCTGGAGGGAGCGGTCGAGGGTGCGGCGGTAGGTGTAGCGGTACAGCTCGTCCAGGGTCACCCGACCGTCCCCGGACGTGTCCGCCGCCCCCCGCAACCCCGACACCACGAAGTGGGTGAAGAAGCTGCCCCGGAGCTCATCGCTCTCCTGGGAGCGCTCCGAGGCGGCGCTGGAGGTGAGCACCGCGTAGCCTGTCGCATCGAGATCCATCGAGAGGGGGAAGGCCTCTACCCGGCGGCCTCCCTTGTAGCGCACCAACGCGCCGGAGTGGCATGCATCCACGAGGGCCACCCGCACCACCGCTCCGCTGGACTTGAGGAAGCCCTTGATCTCCTCCATGGGGAGGCGGCTGTCTCCCAGCTCCAGGGCTTCCGCAGTGGCGTGGCCGCTGTAGAAGAACAGCAGGAGGGTGTTGGCGTCGCGGTTGATCTCGGAGATCTCGGTCTCGATCTCCAGCAGGTGGGTACGGACAGCCTCTGCGTCCACCCCGGTGAGGAGGTGGATTCGGGCCGCCGGGATGCCCCCCACCTCTTCGAGGAGGTCCGCCATCTTGACAGCGTCCCGCTCCGCGTAGCGGAGGGCGTCGCTGCCCTGTGCTCCGCGGTCTGCGCCCACCACCACGGCGAAGCGCTCCCACCTGGTCTCCCGGGCCTCGGCGGGGGCCCCGATCAGGAGGAGGCAGAGGGCGACCAGGATCGGCCCGTGCCTTTGGGATGTCTCACCCATCGTCAGCCTCTCGGTCGGACTCCTTCTCGATCAACAGGGTAGCCTGCGCACAACCCAGGGGCAAACGACTAAGGTCCCTGAGCCAGGCCGCGCCGTCCACTGCTGCGGCGCCCCGCAGGCTCTCGGCGATAGCGGCCTCAACCTGCTCGTAGGCCAGGGGCGCCGGACTGAAGAGCGCGAAGAACCGCTCGGGGCCCAGGTGGTCGTCGAGCTGAACCGCGCCGTGGAGGGGGATGCCCAGCCCGCGGACGACCTGGATGCTCGGACCCTCGGTCATGGGATAGAGGACCGAGATCTCTCCGCGGGCGGTGACGCTCACCAGCATCAGGTAGTCATAGTCGGGGCTGTCATAGAGAAACCTTATTCTCGCGTCCGGTGCGAGCTGCGCGCCGTCCTCCACGGGTATCGGTTGACCGCTGCGCAGGACCATGATGGAGAGGTCCACCGGTCCGGTTTCCGGGATCGCGTGGGGGCGAAGGGTGCTCTTGTGGCGATGCGCGCCCCGCGCGCCGAAGGCCGCGTCTTCGCCCGCGGGCGCGAAGGCCGCGGGGTCCGTCGGGGCCGGGATCGGGCGCTCCCACGGGGCCATCACCAGGAGGAGGGTCGCGGCGATCGCGCCCGCCGCGACCAGGCCGGCGGCGGGGAGCCAGGACGATCTTCGGCGTCGCGCCCGGACCGCGTCGGCGACGAATGCGGCGGGCGGGTGGCGGCGTTAGAAA
>CAZNWW010000041.1:0-216 GCA_964576155.1 uncultured Myxococcales bacterium
GATTCGTTCGGTGTGGCGGTCATTCCGCACACAAGCTCCGAGACAACCATCAATGAGTGGCGTCCGGGCCGGAAGATCAACCTTGAAACGGATCTCGTCGCCAAGTATCTTGAACGACTGACGGAGCGCTCCGGCGCCGCTGGGCGTCTGGAAGAATGGCTCATTGGGGGCGGCACCCCAGGGCGGGAGGGAAGATGACGAGGCAGACTCGACTCT
>CAZNWW010000041.1:226-13989 GCA_964576155.1 uncultured Myxococcales bacterium
GGATTGTCGCGTTGGTCGTCCAGGCGATGTTATCTGCTTGCGACGGCGGCGGCGGCAGCAGCAGCGGCGGTGAAGAGGGCGACACCACGGGCGGTGGAGATGGTGACCTCGATCCCGTGACCGAGGTCACCCTCCAGGAGACCATGAGTGCTGCGGACTTCATGGGCGAGGTCGAGGGCGACGCGAACCTGCAGGCTTGCTGGAACCAGATGACCGGCCTGGGGTTCGGCGCTGTGATCCGAGCAGGACGTACCTCCCAGGAGGGGATCGAGGTCATGTGGGGGCACGCGGTCGACGGAGCCAGCCGTCCAGGGGCCCTCGTACGCCACTGTGCCGGTGATGACTGCGTGGAAGCGGTGCAGACCTATGACGCCGGCAAGGCCCAGTGGTCAGATTGCGATGGCGACGCCATCGACACACGAGGAGTGGGATGGCCGATCCTCCTGAAGGCCCTGGATGGTCATAAGCTAGAAAATCCCACTCACGTGAAGCGCTACGCATTGGATCTCCCGGACGAGCTGCCCGAGGTGGACATCACCGCGCGGCACTTCTATGTGGTCAACTCGTTCGGTGATGTCTGGGGCGACGGGGATGTCACCCTCAAGGCCGTGGTGTCCGCAGCCAAGGATGCGGACGTGTTCGACCAGGCCATCGAGCAGCCCTACGTCCAGATATCGCGTATCGACGACATCCTCCTGGGCTCCCATCCCTTCGACGTCCTGGTCTGGTTTGGCCAGGGTGTGCGGGAGGAGGCCAAGACTGGCGAGGTCTGGAAACCAATCGGCATGACCGCAAACGCCGGTGGCTTCGGAGACGTGCTCTACGATCGAGACAGGATGGAGGACCTCCTGTTCGCCAATCCGTTCCGCGGCCCCGGGATCATATTCCTGGCCGGCTGCGAGACCATGGGAGACGGCAACGGCGGAGGGACCGACGCCTGGGAAGACAACCTGCCCAGCATCCTGGCCAACGGCCAGCGGACTGTGCTCGGGTTCCGTAAATGTGACGATGCGCGGCTGGTGAAGCAGGCCACGATCACCTTCTGGGAGGCGTACTTCGGCGGTGCAACGATCCAGGGAGGGATCGACGCAGCGAATGCAACCCTTACCGAGATGAAGAGCGATATGACCCTGGTGCTGGATTGGCTCTCCGACCCGGAGAAGAGTCTGCAGATCGGCCTCGATGACTACTGGCAGGACTACGTCTCCGCCGGTGATCCCGGTGAGGTAATGATCCAGGCCAACATCAACGTCGCAAACATCTGCTGGGAGGGCGGACCGGATGGCCCCACCTATAGCGAGATGGAGTTCTTTGTGTCTCCCTGGGCGAAGCCCCTGACATGGACCGGCCCCTTCTTCGAAGGTGCGCGGGTGAACGCTGAAAACGACGTAGACCTTTCATTCAAGGGATCACTCACCGAGCTCCGCCCCGGCGCACATTTCTACTTCGTGGTCCAGGGCAGTTTCAACCCGAAGATGAAGGGGATCACCGTCTACGCGGACGCGGAGATCGAGAAGATCACCGTGGACAAGGACAAGCCCGACGAGTTCGTGGTCCACTTCAAGGGTGCTGCAAAGGGCACACCGTACACAAACGAGGCGGGAGATACCTGCCAGATGCAGGACACCCAGCTTCTCTCCACAACCGGTGAGTTCTCCAAGCTCCAGGTCAAGATGGCCTGGGCAGGTGCAGAGGACATTGTGGTGAAGGCGAAATAGGAGGATCCATGCCCAGGTTCATCGAAGGCCAGCTGAACGCAGAGGGGATCCGTTTCGCGGTGATTGTCTCGCGGTTCAATCACTTGATCACCGATCGCCTCCTCGAGGGCGCGCTCGATACATTACTTCGCCACGGTGCGAAGGATGACGACATCACCGTCATCCGCGTTCCTGGTGCCTGGGAGGTCCCGGGGATAGCTGCGCGTGTCGTGGAGAAATGCGATGTCGATGCAGTTATCTGCGTCGCCGCGGTGATCCGTGGGGGGACACCTCACTTTGATTATGTTGCGGCGGAGGTGTCCAAGGGGGTCGCGCAGGTGGGCATGGGGGGAAAGCTCCCTGTAACGTTTGGCGTGCTGACCACCGATTCCCTCGAACAGGCCATCGAGAGGGCTGGGACCAAAGGCGGCAACAAGGGCGCCGAGGCTGCGCTGGCTGCGATCGAGCTTGCCCGGGTACACCAGGCGCTGTAGAGTCGACTCAAGCGGGAGCCAACAGCCATGGGTGTCCGACGTAAGGCACGCGAGCAAGCCCTTCAGGTGCTCTTCGGTCTGGAATTCAACCAGACCCCTGCCAACCTCGCAGTGCGCCATTTCCACCTGTCCTTTTCCGAGAGGGGAGACCCGGATCCTTACCTGGCGTGCCTCGTTCTGGGGGTTGCCGACAAACTCGAAGAACTCAACACCGTGATCCGGCGGCACTCGACGAACTGGCGACTCGAGCGCATGGCCATCGTCGACAAGAACATCCTCCGACTGGCCAGCTACGAGCTCTTCCACGAGGAGGACGTGCCTCGTAAGGTAGCCATCAACGAGGCGATCGAGATAGCGAAGAAGTACGGCTCCGAGGATTCCCCTTCATTCGTCAACGGCGTCCTGGACCGTGTCGCCTTGGAGGCCCGTGGCGAGGAGGCCCCTGAGGCGCCGAAGATGCTGGAAGGCGTCGAGGATGGAGAGGCCGCCCGGCAGCCTGTCGAGGCCGATGAAGTTTGAGCTTTCGACCCCTGCCATGGTGGAGTTGGATCTGTCCACCGGGGATCTTCTTGCCTTACCAGTATTCAACGTGGATGCTCCACCGCATGGTTTGTCCGGTCTGGTGGACTGGCGACTCCACGGTGCGATCTCCCGCCTATTAGCGGATCGAGGGCCTGGACTGGATGAAGCGCTGCCCTCGGAAGCGGGTAGCTTCAAGGCCGAGACAGGGGAGCGTCTCCTCCTGCCTGCCGGCGGCAAGGTTACCTTCGACTGGGTCCTGTTCTACGGACTTGGGCCCTCGAAGGGGTACGGTATGGAGCGTTACCGGACCTCGGTGGAGGGTCTCGTCCGGGCCGTCACCGGCCTCAAGGCCAGACGGGTCGGGATGGTCTTGCCGGCCTGGCGTGAGGCCGGCGTCACAGCCCGTGCCTCGGTGGAGATCCTCCTTCGTGGCCTCTGGGCGCGAAAGGTCGGCATCAAGGATCCCTTGGACGAGCTCCTGGTCATCGAGGAGATGGAGGCACACGGAGACATCTCCGAATCAGCGCACAACTTTCTGACACGTATCGCACCCTCCGTCACCTGAGATACGTCACCTGGGTTTGGGGAGAGCATGAGGAAAGCGTTTCTGGTGGCCGTGGCGTTGGTTGTCGTGGGTGGCTGCGACGACGATGATGGAGCCTGCCGAACCATCGACGACCCGCCTCCCTACGGCGGTTTGGTGATCACCGAGGTCATGGCCGCACCGTCAGGGGGCGACGACGCTGCAGAGTGGGTCGAGATCTGCAACGTCCTCCCCTGGACCATCGATCCCGACGGTCTGCGACTCGTCAGCGGCGCAGCGGATGTTGTGATCTCCTGTGATGGACTCGTGGCGCCCGGAGCCGTCTTCGTGGTGGCCGGGAGCGTGAACCCTGCGACGAACGGAGGTGTCCAGGAGGTTCAGTGCGTTTGGGCCGGACCTCTCCTCCCGGACGAGGCTCAGGATCTGCCTGCAGATCCCGTGGTGGCGGGTATGACCAACCGGCTCCAGGTGCAGACCCCCGATGGCGCCCTCATCGATGACGTGCCCTTCCTGGTACCCGGCGTCGGGTTCCCCGAGGTGGGCCCCGGCGCCTCGCTCGAACTCTGTGCGGAGCAGGTTTCGGCCGCGGCCAATGATCAAGGGAGCGCTTGGTACTTAGCCACCGTCGCGCCGCCCGAGCGGTTCTCGGGTGGTGACCTCGGAACGCCTGGAATGATCGGCTTCTCCTGCGGCCTGGCCCAGCAGGAGGAGGGAGGACGTTGATGCGCCTTGCACTCCCCGCGGCGATCCTCTCCCTGCCGTTGGTGCTCTTTGCCTGCGATGACGCCGGAGGTGGAACCTGCGCAGGCGAGCCTGTCGAGGGGCTCCAGGGGACCAGCGTCCCCGCCCTGTGTTACCTTGCGCCTGCAAACTGCGCCGGTGGCCGGTGGGCCACGGTGACCTCGGTATACGATGGGGACACCCTGACACTCTCAGACGGTACCAAGGTTCGATTGCTCGGGATCAATGCGCCGGAGCAGCCTGACGCTGATCTCGCCGGGGATCCCGAGCAGGACCCCGTGACCTGTGGGGGCCCCGACGCGGGCGACTACCTCCGTGAATGGCTCCTAGGGCGAAAAGTCTGCCTGCGGGACTCTCCCCTGGAGGGGCCCGAGGAGGACAAGTACGGCCGTCAACTCAAGTACGTCTTTGTGGATGGGGTGAACGTGAATCTCCTATTGGTCGCCATGGGCCACGCCTGCTACTACGACGCGTTTTCGGAGCCCTACTGCCATGAAGCCTTCCTCGCTGAGGAGGTTCGTGCCGGCAACCTGGGCCTCGGGATCTGGGGGCTCTGTGCGGACATCCACTCCGACCCATGTGCCAGGAACGATTAGTCTGGCGAGGTCACCCGGATCTTTGACTTTTGCCGGGGTTCCTGCTTTCCTTGTCCGAAGGAACGAGGCGCCCGATGGTCTTCACCAATGTAACGGACCTGAGTGATCCGAAGAACCTCGCGACGGCAATTCGTGAGTACTTTCACCTCAAGGTCTGTCCGGTCAAGAGTTCGACCCTCCCAGAGATCCATCAGCGGATCAAGGTCCGGGTCCTCCTGCCCATGGACCAGGTGTTGGATCTCGAGGGGCGGGTGATCCGACTGGTGAGGAACCGGGGATTCCTGATCAAGTTCCGTCGGAATATCGACATCGCAAACCTCCGGAGCCTCGCCGGCCTTCCCACCATCCCTACCGGGATCACGCTGGGCCCCAACTCAGCGGGGAAATTGCACGGAGAGTTCCGTCCGCCACCGCCGTTGCCTCCGCCGGCGACTGTGGATCCCGACGAGGTGACGAACGAGCCATCCGAAGAGTCCTGGGAGCCATCCCCGGTCAGCGGCTCCGTTGAGGGGCAGCTGATCGGACGGGTGATCGATAACCGCTACGAGGTTACCAACATCCTGGGCCAGGGGGGGATGGGGGTTGTCTACGGGGCCAACCACAAGTACCTGAACCGCAAGGTTGCGCTGAAGGTTCTCCAGAGGGCCCTCGCATCAGACGAGGGCTATGTAGCGCGCTTTCTACGGGAGGCCCAGGCGGTCGCAGCGCTCAAGAATCGGCACACCATCACGGTCCATGACTTCGGCGTGACCGAGGGTGGGCAACTGTACTTCGCGATGGAGCTCCTCGAGGGCCTGCCTCTGACTGACATCATCGAGGAAGAGTCGCCCATCTCGTTCGATCGGGCTGTGGGCTTCCTCGAACAGGTGTGTGACTCCCTGGCTGAAGCCCATGATGCAGGGCTCCTCCACCGGGACCTCAAGCCCGACAACCTCTTCATCACCAAGGGCGATGACGGGGACGAGTTTGTCACGGTTCTGGATTTCGGGATCGCCAAGAAGGTCAAAGAGTCAACCCCGACTGCCCGGATCACTCAAACGGGGATGATCCTCGGGACCCCGCACTACGTCAGCCCGGAGCAGGGCCACGGGCGTGAGGCCACCCCCTGCTCGGATCTGTATGCGCTGGGCGTCATCCTATACGAGATGCTCTGCGGGCATCCGCCCTTCGATGCGGACAGCGGTGTGGGGGTGCTCCTCAAGCACATCCAGGAGCTGCCGACCCCCCTCACTGTGGCCCACCCGTTCCTGGATATCCACCCGTCCGTGGATGATCTCCTGGCGGTACTCCTGGACAAAGAGCCTGAGCGGCGGCCCCAGACGGCTCGAGACTTCGCACGGATGCTCCTCGAGTCGCGGGATCGGATCCATCGTGAGGAGGAGGTCCTCCTCGGAGCGTCGGGACTTGTGGGCTCATCCTCGTCAGCAGAGGAGACCGGTACTCCCATGGCGCCCACTGCGATCCGGGAGGTGGTGCGGGATTCGGACTCCATGGCCACGGATACCGTGGACTTCATCACCGTCGAAGACATCGACGAGGAGACGACGTCCATGAGCGGCGAAAAGGAGTTGGAAGAAGAGGCCGGTGGCGTGCCCTGGCTGTGGATCGCTTTGGGCACCGCTGCGGTTGCAACGGCGGCTCTCTTGATCTGGAAACCCTGGACCCACCTGGGCCTTTGAGCCATTACACATCTGTAACGGAGGTGCGACCCTGAAGACGGACGAGTTTCTTCCGATCGTCGAGCAGTTGAGTGTCGGGCAGCCGATCCGGACCCGGATCGCCGAGGTCGGGCGGCTTCACATCGATCGTCCGCTGCCTTTTCTCCTGGTGTACCGGAGACCTGCAGGAGAGCCGGACCCTGGGACCGCTCGTCTTCTGAGCGGTGAGGCCTCATTCCTGTTGCTTGATCCCTTGGGTGAGCGGCAGGCTGCCGCGGTGATTGGTCTCCTCGATACCGTGCTCACCGTCCTCTCGGATCGGTTCGGTGCGGTCCTGCTGTTCGAGATCTGGTCCAGCCCCGATGCGGCCACGGAGGAAGCCCCAGCCGCCCGGGCCTTCGGGGATCGTTCGCCGGAGACTGCTGCGATCCTGCGGGTCCTCGTCGAGCAGTTCGAGGCCCGCGCACCCAGCGGTGCCGATGGGCACGCTGAGATGTCGCCCGGGGTCTGGGCCCATCCCCCGGGCGAGCGCCCGCTGCTCTCGTCGGCTCGCGCCGCTGCCCTGCGGTGTCGGGTAATCGGACTGGAGATTGCGCCGAGCTATCGCGCGTCGGACGGCACTATCTACCCCCAGGTTCTGCGGAGATACCGCCGTGCGTTGTCCCGGGTACTGCGGCGTACAGCGCATTCCTTCGCGCAGGCGCACTCCAGCGAGGTCCCGCCGAGTTACCTGGCGCTGGGGCGCAGCTTCTTTGTCCCCGCGGTGTGGGAGATCGATCGGCGCCTCGCCGATCTAGAGGAGTCCTTCGACTTCCTCCTCGAGGTCACCCCGGTGGACACCGACGCCTGTTGGCGACGTTTCCAGCGAAGCGGCTTCCAGCGCTCGCCGCAGTTTACCTACCGTCCACAATCGGTGGATCCGAGCCTGATGAAGCGAAAGCTCTTCGCTGTTCATGTGGAGCGCGTGGAAGACCCGGCCCTGGAGGATCTCTTCCGGGAGAAGCAACAGCTCCTCGACCGTCACCTCACCATGCTCTCGGACCTGGGTACACGGCGATTCCTCTTGGGGAGCATGCAGGTATACGGCGCACCGGGGCCGCGCCTCCTCGCTGCGGCCCGGACGATCCTCTCGGAGGTCTCGATCCAGCGGCGGAGCGCCAGCCCCTACCTTGACGCTGAGGCCTTCGCCGCGAGCGCCCGTGAGGAGGATCCGACCTTCGAGGGGCCGGTCTTCGTGCGGGACGACCTCTATCCGGGGCTCCTTGTCTCTCGGGGGCGTCTCCTGATCGGCCGCCTGGCGAGGGCGACACCAGCGCGGGTGCAGGCCCTCCTCGCCCATGAGGTAGGGACCCACATGCTCACCTGGCACAACGGTGGGGCGCAACCCTTCCGACAGCTCCGTTCCGGGCTCGCCGGGTATGAGGAGTTGCAAGAGGGGTTGGCGGTGCTCGGTGAGTACCTCGTCGGCGGCCTGAATCCAAGGCGCATGCGGCTCCTCGCTGCGCGGGTGATCGCGGTGCATGCAGCGGTGGAAGGAGCGGATTTTGTCGAGGTCTTCCGGCTCCTCCATGATGATCATGGCTTCGACGGACGGGTCACCTGGGCTGTGGCCATGCGAATCTTCCGCGGTGGCGGGCTGACCAAGGACGCCATATACCTGCGCGGTCTCCTCCGCCTCTTGGAGTACCTGCGGGATGGCGGCGAGCTGGAGCCTCTCTACCTGGGGAAGATCGCGGCCCACCACGTGAACCTCCTCCGTGAGCTCTCCCTTCGAGGCGTCTTGGGAGAGGTGCCCCTCACGCCGTTCTTCCTGGCTGACGAGGAGAGCCGTCGCCGCCTCGAGAGGGTGCGGCAGGTAAAGGACCTGCGCGAGCTCCTCCCTGGTGCAGGGCAGGAGCTCCTCGCTGAGAAGGTGTCATGATCGATCAACCCTGGACGATCACAGAAGGGACCGGTCCTCTGGTGGCAACGGCGATCCACCACGGACACGCGCTGCGGGAAGAGGTAGGGCACCTCGTGGTCCTTCCTGCAGGAGATCGCCTCCGGGAGGAGGACCCCTACACCGGAGACTGGACCCAGGTGGCGCCCACTCGGATCGTGGCCCACCGGTCCCGATTCGAGGTGGATTTGAACCGACCCCGAGACCGTTGTGTCTACTCGGAGCCCAGCGAAGCCTGGGGCCTCGACCTGTGGCGTGGGACGCTCCCTCCACCGGTGCGGGCGCGCTCCGTCGCCCTCTGGGACCGGTTCTATGCAGCCTTGGCGGATCTGTACGACCGTCGCCTGGCCCAGGTGGAGCGGCTGCTTATCCTGGATCTGCACTCATACAACTACCGCCGCGACGGGCCCGCCGCGACACCGGACCCTGCCGCGGAGAATCCGGAGATTAACCTGGGCACAGGGACCATGGACCGTGCGTTCTGGGCCCCGGTGGTGGACGAGTTCATTGCTTCCCTTCAGGGCGCGCACCGGCCGCCCCTGGATGTACGGGAGAACGTGCGGTTCCGGGGGGGGAACATGGCCCGATGGCTCCACGACCGGTACCCGAGGCGCGTCTGTGTGCTCTCCGTGGAGGCTCGCAAGTCCTTCATGGACGAGTGGACCGGGCGTCTGGATGCGGCGCGTTTCAAAGAGCTGAAAGAAGCGTTCGAGGCCGCGGCTGCGGCCGCCGTGGCCGCGCTCGGGATTCCCTCTTGACATCAGCAGGCCACAGACCAATCTTCTTGGTGGCGCCAGGAGGGATTGCTTGAACGTCTACCACCAGAAGGAGCTCCCGGATCATCCCTGGCGGAACCCTGTCCTCACCTTGGGGAACTTCGACGGGGTTCACCTCGGTCATAAGAAGATCCTCGAGCGGGTCGTTCAGCGCGCCCGCCAGGTAGACGGGGAGGCCGTGGTGGCGACTTTCTACCCCCACCCGGCGCGGATCCTCCGGCCTGACCGGGCCCCCATGCCCCTGATCTCCCTTCAGGATCGGATCGCCGCCCTCGAGGAGGCGGGCGCAGAGGGCCTCTGGGTGATCCCCTTCGACGAGGAATTTGCGACCCGCGAGGCCGAGGACTTTATTCGCGACTGCCTCGTCGGACGCGTCCGCGTTCAGGGAGTGATCCTCGGGCCGGACGCCCGCTTCGGTCGCGGCCGACGGGGGAACCCGGAGATGCTGCGTGAACTGGGCCGGGCCCATGACTTCTTCGTGGAGTTGGTCCCGGACGTGGATCTCGAAGGGGAGCGGATCTCCAGCACGCGCATCCGCCGGATGGTCACGGAGGGACGTGTCGACCAAGCAGCGCGGCTTCTGGGTCGTCCCTACCGCCTGCGGGGAGAGGTGGTCCTGGGCCATCGCCGGGGCCGCAAGCTGGGCTTCCCCACGGCGAACCTCGCTGTAGAGGACCTCCTCCTGCCAGGCAATGGGATCTACGCATGCCGAGCCCGGGTGGGTGCCCACCCCGAGACCGCCGATGTGCTCGAGTGCGTGACCTCCGTGGGGGTGCGGCCTACCTTCGATAGCGGTCCGGTGACCGTTGAGGCCCACCTCCTGGATTTCGACGAGAACATCTACGGTCACGTCATCTCCCTGGAGTTCGTGGAGAAGCTCAGGGAGGAGAAAAAGTTCCCGTCCGTGGAGGCCCTCGTCGAGGCCATGTATCGCGACGTCACGGATACCCGAAGAGTCCTCGCTGGACTATGACTCCGAACCAAGGGAGCTGAACTGCGTTTCACCCTGATTCCGTTGTTCATCGCGCTGCTTCTCCTGGCGTCTGCCTGTGGGGAGGAGAAGAAGCCCGTCGCTCCGAAGGTGCCCGCTGAGCCGGGTACCCGCCGCCCCGGGGAGGACTGCGTCAAGCCCGAGGACTGCCAGGAGGGCCTGTGGTGCCGGAAAGGCCGGTGCTCCATTCCTCTGAATCAGGGCATGCGTGAGAAGCGGGAGATGGAGCGGGTGCAGGACGAGCGTTACGAACAGCTCAACGACAAGGTCCGGTCTATTGAGGAGCAGATGCGCCAGTAGTCTCCATCAGGGGCATTGCTCATTCGCAACGCCCGGCGTCCCATAGTCGCCGCCCGGCAACGCCTGTGTGGCAGGTGTTTCGCACCAGTTGGCGCCGTCGTCGTTCTCGTCGCCGTCGAACGCGTCTGGATCGAGGCTCATCGAGGCGCCCTTGGGATCGGGGAAGTCCGGGCCGCCGTCGTAGGCGACTATGTCGGAGACTGCGCCGTCGGAGCTGATGATCACTTCGTCAGCGCCGTTACCCAGGAGAATGGATGATGCGTATTGATAGTCTGTCTCGAAGCCACCGTTCTGCACCGGATCGTCACTGAGGGACAGCACCAGGTAGCCCCCAGGTTCGACCTGGAGGGGTCCGCCGTTATCGATCTTGTGGTAATCGGCTCCTTCGTCCTGGATCTCCCATCCGTTGATGTCGATGGGGTAGTCCCGGGTGTTGTACACCTCGATGTATTCGCCGAGGGTGTCGTACACCGCGTTGGGGTTCTGCATGATCTCCGTGACTATGACGTCGCCGGGATCGGGGAGGTAGACCTCGATCTTGCAGGCGGGGGTACAGCCGTCCTCGAGAGCCTGGTTCCCGTCGTCACATTCCTCACCATCGTCTGTGATGCTGTCACCGCAGCTCGGCAGCGCGCAGTCGGACCGACAGGCGTTGGGCAGCTCGTCGGAGTTGGCTTCGCCGGTGTCACAGGCCTCGTCGTAGGCGGGATCGTGGATGCCGTCTCCGCACCAGGGCAGGGTGCAGTCGGGGCGACACGCGTCGGGGGCGAGGACATTGAACTGAGCGCCGTCGTCGCAGTCTTCGTTGCTGTCCTGGACCCCGTCCCCGCACCAGGGCAGGGTGCAGTTCATACGGCAGGCGTCCGGGGCCTCGTCGGAGTTGAGGTCTCCGTCGTCGCAATCCTCGTCTCCATCCTGGACCCCGTCTCCACAGGAAGGGAGTGTGCAGTCAAGACGGCAGGCGTCGGGGTTTTCGTCGGAGTTGAGTTCGCCGTCGTCGCATTCCTCTCCTTCGTCCGGCCAGCCATTTCCGCAGCCTGGTGCATAGGGATGGCAGTCCAGCCCGCATTCGTCGCCGCCGAGGAGGTTACCGTCGTCGCAGGTCTCTCCGCTGTCGATGATCCCGTCCCCACAGCCGGCGAGGTTACAGTTGGTGCGGCACGCGTCGGGGATCACGTCGGAGTTGAACTCTGTGCCGTCGTCACATTCCTCGCTGCCGTCCAGGATACCGTCACCGCAGATCACTTCATAGACGGTGCAGTCGCCTTGGCAGCCGCCGTCGAAGTCGATGTTGTTGCCGTCATCGCAGGCTTCGCCCGTGTCCTGGACCCCGTCCCCGCAAATGGGGAGGGCACAGTCCGTGCGGCAGGCGTCCGGGGCTTCATCGGAGTTGAGTTCGCCGTTGTCGCATTCCTCGTCGTCGTCCTGGATCCCATCCCCGCACCATGGGAGGACGCAGCCCGTTCGACAGACGTTCGGGAAGGAGTCGGAGTTCAGGAGCCCGTCGTCGCATTCCTCACCGTCGTCGATGACCCCATCCCCGCAACCGGGGAGGGAGCAGTCGGTGCGGCATGCGTCGGGGATCTCGTCAGAGTTGAGGGCGCCCTCGTCACAGGCCTCACCCTGGTCCAACACAGCGTCCCCGCAGAAGGGCAGCAGGCACGATGGATCGGGGATGCCGACGAGGACAACGTTGGTCAGATCGCCGAACGCGGAGTAGGGGAGCTGCCAGGGGCTCGTGGCGGTCTCCAGGTCCACTGCGACCACGAGGATTGCCATCACCTGGTTGATCAGGGGCTCACCCGGGAGGAGGTCCTGCCAGGTGATGGCCATCTCCATGTGGCCCGCCTCCAGATCTGTGAGGACGGTGCCGTTCATGGACTCGGCGCCCGTCGGCAGCAGCCGCCGCGCACCGGCGTCCTCCGCGCCGAAGCCGATGGCTTGGGCCCCGGCTATGGTGCCGATGACCACGTCCGCACCAAAGCCCGGCAGGTTGGCGGTGAGGTCCACGGTGAGGGCCAGATCCAGAGCCTGCTCCGTCATCGTCGGGATCGTCGCGAATTCCGCGTAGCCGGTTCCGTCACCGAAGTCCGTGTCCACGAAGACCAGCAGCGCCTCCCCCTCCGTGGGGACCATGTCCATGGCGAGGTAAAGGTTACCCTGGTCCACTTGGGTGTAGAGGTGGATCGGCTGCACTGGGTCGGCCTTGGTTGCTGCCAGCGCGTCTTCGTGCCAGTCATCTGTGAGGGAGCCGTCCAGGAGCGGGGTCCGCACCGGGGCCTTCCCGCTGAAGCAGCCCAGCGGGGTGCAGACGTCGGTGGTACAGAGGAGCCCGTCCCCGCAGATGGGCTTGTTCTCGCAGCCTTCAACGGGGTCACAGGTGTCAAGTGTACACTCGAGGCCATCTTCGCAGTCCAAAGGGATGCCGTTATTGCAAGACCCCAGGAAGCATTTGTCATGTTTCGTGCAGATGCTGCCGTCGTCACAGGAGACTATATTGAAGGGGTAGAGACAACCCACTGCGGGGTCGCAGATGTCGTCGGTGCAGATGTTCCCGTCGTCACAGTCCAACATGCTGAAGTCGCACTGTCCCTCCAGGCATTCGTCGATGGTGCACTCGTCCCCGTCGTCGCAGAGGGTCAGCTCGTTGCAGCAACCCTCCGTGAACTCGTGCTGGCAGCCCAGGACGGGATCGCACCAGTCGTCGGAGCAACCATTCATGTCGTCGCATTCAGACGCGGAGTTGCACAGCGCGACGAAGACCGTCTCCTCCACCACGACCCTGTCGTAGAAGAAGCCGTCACTGACCGTAAGCGTCACCTTCCAGTCTCCCACGTCGGCCTCGGTGGAAGGGTGAAGCGCAATGCGTACCCTCGTGTGCTCGCCGTCGGGCAGGGGGGAAGCTGAGTCGAGGGTGGCGTGGAGGGGCCCTGCGTGGAACACCAACAGGGGGTGGGTCGAGTCGGTGTCCTTGACCAGGATCTGGACCAGGGCCTCCTCGCCGGGCTGGAGCAGCAGCGGCTCCGGTGCTGCCTGCACCCGCGGGGGATCGCCGACTCCTACCAGGACGTTGTCGAGGGCCCAGAGGGTCAGCTCGTTGCCCTGGGGCACGGTGGCGCAGAACGCCACCTGGAAGTCTCCAGTGGTTACCTTCTGTGGCAACCCCGCCATCCAGGGCGTGGTGCGGTTCTCTACCGTGGTCAGAGGCATGGACCAGGCGGTCTCCACCTCGCCGGGGAGTCCGGCGGGCCAGGCGTCCAGGCGCAGCGCGCCCGGCACCGCGGTGGGGATTACCTCGACCCACTGCTCCCAGGCCACCGACACGGGCCCATCGGGGTGTCCAGCGAACACCGGTGAGACGAGGCAGCCCTCGCTCGAACCCAGCTCCGCCGTAAAAGAGAGCCCCATGCGTCGGTCGGAGCCCAGCGGGCCGCCGCCGGTCAGCGCGCTCCATGTGCCGGGCAGGGATCCGGTCTGGGACCAGCCCACGGCGTCCAGACTCAGC
>CAZNWW010000042.1:0-5319 GCA_964576155.1 uncultured Myxococcales bacterium
AGCACACTGCCCCGGCCTGCGTGGGCGGCGTGGCCGGCGCCTGCGATCCCATGGAAGGCGCCGTCGACGAGATCTGCGACCAGGTCCTGGACAACGACTGCGACGGCGAGACCGACGAGGGCCTGGCCGGCTGCTGCACCGAAGGAGAGATGGGCGAGTGCTCCACCAACGAGGGCGAGTGCGAGAAGGGCACCGCCACCTGTGACGCGGCCGGCACCTGGGGCGACTGCACCGGGGTTCTGCCCGTTGACGAGGTCTGCGACGGCAAGGACAACGACTGCGACGGCGACATCGACGATGGCAACCCCGACGGCGGCGCGGTCTGCGGCTCCGACGTAGGCGAGTGTGAGAAGGGCATCGAGACCTGCGTGGACGGGAGCATCACCTGCCAGGGCGAGAAGACCGACTCCAACGAGGTCTGCGACGGCTTTGACAACGACTGCAACGACGAGATCGATGACGGCCTCGGCCAGGATGAGTTCGAGGTTAACGAGTCCTGCTCGACCGGGTTTGAACTTCCGGATATTGAGGAGGTGCCCGGGGATCCCCTGAACTTCGCAGGCAATCTCTACAAGACGGACGGCTCCGATGACCAGGATTGGTACAAGGTCCACTTCTCCGAGGCGTCGGACTGGCTCCCGCCCTGCGGCCTGGGCCTATGGCCGGACGACATGTGCTACGTCCTCGCCATCGTCCTCATGGAGGCCCCGGATGCGGATCAGGAGCTCTGCATCAAGTTCGGCGAATGCGGCGAGCCCGAGTTTGAGGACTGCGCGGGTCCCGGTGACGAGATCGACGTCGGCTGGGCCGGCTCCTGGGGTGGCAACGACGACAAGGATGTCTACATCCAGGTAGCGGGCGATCAGTCCTGCGGCCAGTATGCGGTCCAGGTGACTCCCTACTCCGTCTGCCCCGATGGCGATGGCGTCTGCCCCTGGGAAGAGGGTTACGTCGCCCCTACAGACTAGAATTCGAAAGAGAGGGAGTAAGTGGTGCCGGGGCAGGTGCCGGCTGCGGGGGGACCGGAGCGCTTGAGTTCGAGGTAGGCCTCCATGCTGGTGTGGGAGATCCCGTCCCCCACGTCCTGGCCTGCGCAGCGCAGGTCCGAGAGGTCGATCCCGCCGGTGCCGGTGCAGCGGACCACGCCCTCCCCGATGAGCGAACAGGCCTGGTCCGCGGGGTCCGCCCCCATGGCCCAGATCGGGTCACCCCAGTAACAGCGCGCGTAGAATGCGAGGCGGTAGTCCGGGGCCGAAGGCGACACCGCAAAGGTCGGCCGCACGTCACAGCCCGCCTGGGAGGCCTGGATGTTCCAGCGATACCAGTCCACGTCCCCCGCAAAGTGGAGGGTGGCCTCCACCGGGTCCGGGGTCGACGCGCATGGGTCATCGTACCACCACACGGTGTACGCGCCTGTCTGCACGTCGTTGCTGCCGCTGATGTCTTCCCAGGACCACTCCTCGTAGACATCCGCATCCGGCGAACAGGGATCTATCGGAACGACCTCGTCCGGGGAGGGTGGACAGTACCCATTCTGGCAGATCGTCCCAGCTACACAAGCGTAGAGGAGAACCCACGCTCCATCGCTGCAGCGCTCGACGTTGCCGCTGTTACAGCGGTATGTGCCGTCCTCGCAGACACCCTGGACCTCATCGCCGTAGCCGCACCCTGAGGCGCCGACCGACAGAAGCGCAATGCAAAGGATCCCGACGTACCGCCGCATGGGCCCTCCTTGTCCCTCGTGGTGGATCATCCGCCGGGGACGGGGTGTTGCCAAACCACCCATTGAAAACTGTCGCTCCGCAGTGTACATGAGGCACGATGATACGCGTGATGATCATACTTGGAATGCTCTTCGGGGGAGTCGGGGCTGCCGCCCCTCCCACATGGGAAGGGCCGGATGACGCATGGGAGGGCGGGGAGGTGGTGATCACCGACCGGCGGCGGCCCAACATCGAGGAGGCCGGGACCGTCACGATCCTCACCCGCGAGGACATGGAGGCGCGGGGGGCCCGGACCCTGGCCGACGCGCTGGAGATGATCCCGGGCGGGGAGGTGGTGGTCCACAGGAAGGGCCACGCGCGACTGCGCCTGCGCGGGTTCGGTCAGGACAAGGTCATGGTCCGCGTGGACGGGATCCCGATCAACGACGTCTACTCTACGGACATCGACCTCTCCACCATCCCGGTGTCCAACATCGCCCGAATCGTCGTGAACCGCGGCGCGTCCTCCGCGCTCTACGGCACCGAGGGATCCGTGGGCTCGATCAACGTGATCACCCGCCGGCCGGCCGCCCTGTACATGGAGGGCAAGGCCGAGTGGGGGCCGCACCAGGGTTCGCTCTACAACCTCGCGCACGGCATGCCCGTGGGTCGGGCCTGGTACTGGGTCACCGGGACCCTGGAGACCTCCGGAGGCTACGCGCCGTCGCGACGGCTGAACGCGGCCCGGCGGCGGGCCTGGTTCGACCGCGTCATCCGGTACGACCTCTACCCCGCAGGGGACATCTGGGGCGAGGGCCCCGGGCAAACCCTGGACGACGTGACCATACCGGGGGCGACACAATACCTGGGCGAGGAGGGACTCTGGGACCACAACAGCTTCCTCCGCGCCAACACGTCCGCCCGTTTCGGGGCCCGTCTTGCGCCCGGCGTCGAGGGGGCCCTGTCCGCCAGCTTCCACTGGTTCGACGGCCGCACCGGCGGCTACGAGATCAACGCGTACAACCAGTATCGGGGCAACCAGTGGAAGAGTTCCTACCCGACCTTCGCCGGCGGACAGGAGGACGTAAAAAAATTCGCGCTGCGGTTTCGCGGCTTCGAGTGGCCCGCGCTCTGGCGGATCATCGTGGCCCCTGCGCTCAAGGCGGACGTTGGGAGGTGGCATCTCCGGGCCAACCTCCACCTCCTCCTCTACCACCATGAGCAGAACGGCTGGGCCGACGCGGCGCATTCCATGACCAAGGGCGAGTCAGCGCTGTTCAAGCCTCTAAATGTCTACGAACCCTTCACGGACATGAAGGACTTCACAGCGTTGGGGGGCCGCCTCTCTGCGTCCTGCCGTTTCTCGCCGAGGCACCGTCTCACCGTGGGGACCCACGCCCGCCATGACCACTACCTGGGCAGCGAGCAGGCCATCTCGGCGGGCCTGTCGCCTCAGATCACAGCGGCCATGGGCGGCGGGCGGTATCCTATCGAGGATCTGGCGGCGCAGACCTTCAGCCTCGCGGTGGAGGACGAGGTGGAGCTCTGGGACCTCCTCAAGCTCAGCGCCGGCGTCTCCTACGACATGCAGCACGTGCAGAGGTCTCGCGCCCGGAACGAGGGGGTCATGGTAGATCACTACGTGGTCAAGGACCGGCCCATGATCATGGGCACCCGGGACGCGTTCAATCCGGTGCTGGGTGTCGTCGTCGATCCCATCGATGATCTCTTGCGCATCCGCGTCGCAGGGTCCATACGGACCCGCTTCCCCACCTTGAGCGAGTACTCGAGGATCTCCACCTCCGACGAGGACCGGGATCTCCGCCCCGAGCGCTCATGGAACATCAACGCAGGCTTCGAGATCACTGCGCTGGAGCGAGCGCTCCTGCTGCGCAGCGACTACTTCCTGGCCCTGGTGGACGACCGGATCGTGAAGATCCACAAGGACGAGCCGCCGGTGAACGTGGACCGGGCAGAGGTCCACGGGGTAGAGACGATCCTGGAGGCCCGATTCCCGAAGGTCATCCCCTGGCTGGACCTCAAGGCGTCGATCGCGTACACATTCCTCCAGGCTCGCAACATGGATCGCTCGGCCAGTGAGAAGGTCAACAAGGGACCATGGCTGGAGTTCACACCGGAGCACCAGGTCACCTGGGATCTGCGGGTGGGTCTCGACACCGGGACCACCTTCACCATCTGGGGACGAACCTCCATCGGACAGCGGATCTACGTTATGAAGAACCGTCCCGGCGGCCAGGACGCACCTTATTCATCAGACCTCTTCACCACGGTCCGACTCCACGATCCGGTGTACCTGAACCTCCAGATCGGACAACAGGTGGGGCCACATCTCGAGTTCACCGCGCGGGCGACGAACCTCCTCGACGACTACGGCGCCGACCCCTTCAACCCCGGCCCCGGACGCCAGATCTGGATTGGACTGAAGGCGGGGCTTTAGCCCCCCCCCAACTTGACATCCCGGATCCGCTTGTGAAACTCTGAAACGGATCCTGGACATCCACCACAGGAGCATCGGGCCATGAATCGTCGTCTCCAGATCTCCCTCGTTATTGCGCTGACCCTGACCTTCGCCGGCTGCAACGGCGGCACGTCCGTTTCTCCCGCGGCCGGTGACACCACCATAGACACCGCCGGTGGGGACGCTGCCCCGGACGCATTCTTCTTCGATGCCCTGGAGGGCCTCCTCTGGGAGGACCAGCTCGATGAAGACACCGCGCCGGACACTACGCCGGATACCGCGCCGGACACCGCGCCGGACACCGCGCCGGACACCGCGCCGGACACCACGCCGGACACCTTCGTGACCTGTGACATGCTCTGCGAGGGAATCGAGTGCGGCCCCGTGGGCCTCGACGACGAGTGTGAATGCGGCGGCTGCGACGACGATAATCCCTGCACGAACGACGCCTGCGAGGAAGGCATCTGTGGGTTCACGCCGGTCATGGACGGGCAGCCCTGCGACGTTGGAGACGCCTGCACCATCGATTCCTGTGAGGCGGGCCTCTGCGTCAGCGTCCTCAAGGACTGCGACGACGAAAACTACTGCACCGACACCAAGTGCGACCCGGAATCCGGGGAGTGCGTCAGCGCTCCAAACGCGCTGTTCTGCGACGACGGCGACCCATGCACCACAGGAGACGTGTGTGCGGACGGGGCCTGCGCAGGGGAATCGGTGGACTGCACCTGCGAGCTCGACGCGGACTGCGCGGACCTGGAGGACGGCGACCTCTGCAACGGGATCCTCTTCTGTGACATCGCGTTCCTGCCCTGGCAATGCATGGTCATCGATGATTCGATCATCGAGTGTCCAGAGCCCGAGGAGGGGCCCGACGCGGTCTGTCTCGTGTCCACGTGCGAGCCGGAGACCGGGGACTGCGGCGTCGCACCGGACAACGAGGGTGAGGACTGCGACGATGACGACGCGTGCACTGCAGATGACGCCTGCGCGGACGGCGCGTGCTCCGGCGAGGACATCACCTGCGACGACCTAAACACCTGCACCGACGACGTCTGTGATGTGGAGCTCGGCTGCGTCTTCACGTCCATGGACGCGAACCCGTGCGACGACGGCAACCCGTGCAGCACCGGTGACCAC
>CAZNWW010000042.1:5329-13772 GCA_964576155.1 uncultured Myxococcales bacterium
TACAATCCAGGACACCTGCACGGACGGCGCGTGCCTGGGCGTAGCGGCGAGCTGCGACGACAACAACCCCTGCACCGACGACGCCTGCGAGCCGCTGAGCGGTTGCGTGTACTCCTTCAACACCGCGCCCTGCGATGACAACAACACCTGCACAGAAGGCGACACCTGCAAGGACGGCGTCTGCACCGGCACAGGCGACCTGGACTGCAACGACCAGAACCCCTGCACCAAGGACATCTGCCTGCCCGACGGCGGCTGCGTGTACGAAGACCTTTTCGATCAGGTGTGCGATGACGGTGACCCCTGCACCGTGGGCGATGCCTGCCTCGAAGGCGCCTGCGCGGCGGGTGCGCCGAAAGACTGCGACGACCTGAACCCCTGCACCGACGACAGCTGTGACGACGCGGGGGACTGCATCAACGCCGCGAACACCATCGACTGCAGCGACGACAACGCATGCACCGAGGGCGACCACTGTGAAGAGGGCGCCTGCATCTACGCGGACCTCGTGGACTGCGACGATAACAACCCCTGCACCGATGACTGGTGCGAGCCGCTGAGCGGCTGCATGCACCAGGACAACATGATCCCCTGCAACGACGGTGACGCGTGCACCGCGGGCGACCTCTGCGCAGAGGGCATCTGCGCGGGGGAGGCCGTCACCTGCGACGACGACAACCTCTGCACCGACGACACCTGCGAGCCGCTGAGCGGCTGCATCTTCACGCCCAACGCAGCGGACTGCGACGACGGCAACGCCTGCACAGCGGGCGATCACTGCGGCGGCGGCGCGTGCATCTTCGTTGGACCGGTGGAGTGCAACGACGGGATCTTCTGCACCGACGACGCCTGCGAGCCGCTGAGCGGCTGCATCTTCACGCCCGACGACGCAGAATGCGACGACGGGATCCCGTGCAACGGCCTCGAGACCTGCAACACGCAGGAGGGCTGCGTGGACGGCGCAGCCGTGGACTGCGACGACGAAGATGCGTGCACCGACGACAGCTGCGTGGAGGGTTGTCCGGGCGAGGTGTTTCTCGACCATTGCTACGTCGCCGTGGCCGAGGAGGGACTCTGGGCCGACGCGAAGGCCGCGTGCCAGGCCATGGGCGGCCACCTGGCCTCCATCGCGGGCGCACCGGAGCAGGGAATCGTCTGGGGTGTGATCGTGGCGACCTGCGACGGCGACGCCTGGGTGGGCGGCAACGACATCGAGGAGGAGGGCGTCTGGGTCTGGACCGACGACACCGAGTGGACCGGGTACACCAACTGGTACGGTGGAGACGGACCGCCCGATGAGCATCCCTTGGCGGACGCGCTCAAGATTCACAACAGCGCCGGCATCTGGTTCAACCTCCGCACGGATCTCACCGCGCCCTGCTACGTGTGTGAATTCGGCATGCCTCAGGGGGTCTGCGAGCACGCGACGGTCGCCTGTGACGACGGCGTCGAGTGCACGGTCGACTCCTGCGACCCCGACACCGGGGACTGCGTCTACGTGCCGGAAGCCGACGCATGCGATGACGGGGACCTCTGCACCGATGACAGCTGTGACCCCGACCTCGGCTGCGTCTTCACGGACATCGAGTTGGATTGCACCGGGCTGGACGGCGACTGCACCGAAGGTGTCTGCGACCCGGACACCGGGGAGTGCATCGCGCTCCCCGCCAACGGCGGCGGCCCGTGCTCCGACGAAGAACCCTGCACCGAAGACGATGTCTGCGTCGACGGGGCCTGCGCAGGAGCGCCAAAGGACTGCGACGACGAGGATCCATGTACCGATGATTCCTGTACCCCTCAGGTCGGCTGTGTCCACGTGAACAACACCGAGCCCTGTGACGACGACAACGCATGCACCGTCACAGATCTCTGCTTCGAGGGCGCGTGCGTCGGGTCCGGTGCCCCGAATTGTGGCGACGATGACATCTGCACCGATGACTCGTGCGACCCGCTGAGCGGGTGCATCAACACCTTCAACACTGCGCCCTGCGACGACGGCAACGCGTGCAATGTCACCGATGCCTGCGTGGACGGCGTCTGCGTAGGTACCGGCGTGGTAAATTGTGACGACGACAACCTCTGCACCGACGACACCTGCGACACGGACCAGGGCTGCCTCTTCGCAAACAACACCAACCCCTGCGACGACGACGATCCCTGCACCGTGGGCGACACCTGCGGGGCCGCAGACTGCCAGTCGGGCAGCGGCAAGCTCGACTGCAACGACGACGTGGCCTGCACCGCGGACTCCTGCGAGGCCGGAGTGGGCTGCACGAGCGTGCCGGTGGACGCGGCCTGCGACGATGACATCGCGTGCACCGTGGACTCCTGCGACGCAGAAGCCGGCTGCGCCAACGACCCGGTGGACGCGGACTGCGACGACGACCTGGCCTGTACCCTGGACGTCTGCGACCCGGACATCGGGTGTGTGGGCAACCCGGTGGACGCGGACTGCGACGACGACAACGAGTGCACCGACGATGTCTGTGACCCGGACTCCGGCTGCGGGTACACCAACGTGACCAACGGCACGCCGTGCAGCGACGGGGACGGAGAGTGCACATTCGGCGTCTGCGTCCTCACCGCTACAGCCTTCCACACCTACCAGAACGAAGGCCGGACGGTGTCCATCTACAAGTCCGACCCGGACAACGTGCCCCTGTCCTCCTACGAAGAGTTCTGCGAGGAGCAGGGGCTCGCGTGGTTCGTCCCAAAGAGCCAGGCCGACGCCCAGGCTCTCATCGACAACGCATACGCGCTGGACAACCACCAAACCTGGATCATCACGAAGAACAATACCACCGCAGGGACCTTCGGCGGCTACAGCGTCACCGTGGACGATACGAGCTGCATGGACTACTCCAGCAGCGGATTCTCAGCGATCCGCAAGTGGTCCTGCTCCTACTGCGATCCGGAGCAGTACGACAGCACGAGCTGCTGGGACACGAGCCACACCTACGACTGGCTGGTCTGCGAGCCGGACGGAGGTGGCGCGTTCAAGGGCTTCGCCAGTTGGTCCCAGAACGCGGCGCAGCAATCCGATGTCCAGCAGGACGCTGTCATGGACGCTGCCTGCGACGCCGCCTACTCCGGGAGCCACGCGGCATCCATCGACGAGATCATCGACGGCCTGGTAACCGGACTCCCCGGGACCAACACCTCGGGGCAGCACCTCCTGGGGGTGTGCCCGAACTGCGAGGGGGATACCTATTCCGGCGCGGTGGACGGCCACGCCAGGAAGTGCGTGAACCCCAGCGCAAACTGGCCGACGTCCCTGGGCTCCGGATGGAACGGCTGGTGCATAGTGTCCACCCGCACGGCGATCTGCATCATCTGACACGGAGTAGCCCGACCTGCCCCACATGAAGATAATGGTAGTCCTCGATCCGTAATTCGTATATGGTCCGTCGGATTTGAAGAGTCGCTCTTCAAGATTGGACGGAAATCGAACCGGGGGAAACTAATGTTCCGAATGAAGCTTGTTGTGATCCTTTCTGCTCTGGCCCTGCTGTGTGCGTGCAGCAACGCCGGCTCCGTCACGTCGACGGACACTCCCTCCGCGGACACCGTCGGCGACGGTGTTGGTATTGACGCCCCTATCTTCCCCGATGCGGAGGAAGACATCCACTTTGCGGACGATACGCAGGACGACACGACCGACATCATCGGCCCGGACATCGTCCCTCCTTGCAAGCCCGGTGACGGCTGCTTCGGCGACCCCTGCACCGAGAACGTCGACTGCCTCTATGGATACTGCGTACAGCACATCGGCGAGTCGATCTGTACCCAGCCCTGTCAGGAGGAATGTCCCGATGGTTGGACCTGTCAGCAGGTAGCGGGCACAGAGCCCGACGCAGAGTTCATCTGCGTCTCCAACTTCGCAACCCTCTGCCGTCCCTGCGACGCCTCGGACCAGTGCATCAGCTTCGGCGCCGAGGACGTCTGCGTGCCCTACGGCCCGGAGGTCGGGGGCTTCTGCGGAGGGGCCTGCGGAGACGACATCACATGTCCCGAAGGATACACCTGCGAGGACGTGACCACCGCCGAAGGCGTCGAGACCACCCAATGCGTCAACGACGCCGACGAATGCGCCTGCACCAGCGCGTCGACCCTGCTGGCCCTGGGCACGACCTGCGAGGTCACCAACGACGCCGGCACCTGCCAAAGCAAGCGAATCTGCACCGAGGACGGCCTCACCGCCTGCGAAGCGGGCGAGCCCTCCGAAGACATCTGCGACGGCCTGGACAATGACTGTGACGGTGAGACCGACACGGATCCCTGCGATGACGAGAACGACTGCACCGAGGACTCGTGCCTCGGCGAAGACGGCTGCGACCACGTGGCCCTCGACGACGACGCCTGCGACGACGGGGACCTCTGCACCGAGGGCGACGCCTGCGAAGCCGGTGTCTGCTTGTCGAGCCCGAAGAACTGCGACGACGACAACCCGTGCACCGACGATAGCTGCGATGCTGAGACCGGAGACTGCGTCAACGCGCCCAACACCGACCTCTGCAACGACGATGATCCCTGCACCACCGACGACATATGCGCAGAGGGGATCTGCGCCGGCACCTCCATCGACTGCGACTGCGTCGTGGACGAGGACTGCACCGTGCTGGAGGACGATGACCTGTGCAACGGGACCCTGATCTGTAACACCGCGCTCCTCCCCCACCAATGCGAGGTCGACGAGGCCACGATTATCGAATGCCCGGATCCCGAAGACGGCCCGAACGCACTCTGCCTCCAGCCCACCTGCGACGGCGAGACCGGCGAATGCGGCTTCGGCCCGGACAACGAGGCCATGCCCTGCGCGGACGGGGACGCCTGCACCCTCGGTGAGGCCTGCGCCGAGGGCGTGTGCACCGGCGGCCAGTCTGCAAACTGCAACGACGGCAACCCCTGCACCGACGACTCCTGCGATCCCGTCGAGGGATGCCAGAACACACCGAACACCGCGTCCTGTGAGGACGGAGACATCTGCACCTTGAACGACCAATGCGACGGTGGCGAGTGCCAGGGCGGCGGGCCTTTGGATTGCGACGACTCGAATCCCTGCACCGCTGATCAATGTGAGACCGGCGAGGGCTGCGTCCACGCTCCCACCGACGGCGACTGCGACGACTCGAATCCTTGCACCCTGGGCGACCACTGCGACGGCGGGACCTGCGTCTCCACGGGCATCGACACCTGTGACGATGAAAACCCCTGCACCGACGATTCTTGTGACACCGTCCAGGGCTGCCTCCACACGAACAACACCAACCTCTGCGACGACGGCAACGGCTGCACCGAGGAAGACACCTGCAAGAGCGGCGTCTGCCAGGGCCTGACCATGGACTGCGACGACGAAAACGTCTGCACCGACGACTACTGCATTCCCCCTCAGGGCTGCCTCTACCTGAACAACTATGAGGGCTGCGACGACGGCAACGAGTGCACCGAGGGCGACCAGTGCGGCGGCGGTGCCTGCGAGGGTCAGCCCTCGAACTGCGACGACGGCAACCTCTGCACCAACGACTCCTGTGATCCCACATCCGGCTGCATCTTCGATCCCAACGCCGTGCCCTGCGACGACGAGGACACCTGCACCCTGGGCGACACCTGCGATGCTGGCAACTGTGTCGGCGGCGGCGCGCTGAACTGCGATGACGGCAACCCCTGCACCGATGATTCCTGCGACCCCGTGGTAGGATGCCTGCACGACGACAACACCATCGAATGCGACGACAACAACACCTGCACCATTAATGACGTGTGCGCGGACGGCGCCTGCGCAGGTACCGGCTCCCTGGACTGCGACGACTTGAACCCATGCACCAAGGACATCTGCCTCCCCGGCGGCGGCTGCGATCACGAAGACATCGACGGTACATGCTCCGACAATGACGCCTGCACGGTAGACGACACCTGCGTTGCAGGCGCCTGTATCTCCGGCGGCCCCAAGGACTGCGACGACAGCAACCCCTGCACCGACGACCTCTGCGACATGGACGGGGTCTGCCAGCACGTGGCGAACGCTGCGGATTGCGACGACGGTAACGCCTGCACCACCGGGGACTACTGCACCGAGGGGGTCTGCGCTGCCCCTGACAATCTGGACTGTGACGACGGCAACCTCTGCACGACGGACTCCTGCAACCCCATTTCCGGTTGCGACAACCTGTTCAACACCAACCCCTGCGACGACCTTGATGCATGCACCACGGGCGACGTCTGCCTGGATGGAGTCTGCGAGTCCGCGGGAACCCTGGACTGCGACGACGGCAACATCTGCACCGACAACACCTGCGATCCTACCCTGGGTTGTGTGACCAAGTTCAACTTCGCCCCCTGCGAGGACGGGAACGAGTGCACGGTGAACATCTGCCAGGACGGCGCCTGCTCCACCACGGCGATCCTCGAGTGCGGCGGCGTCTGCGGCGAGTGCACCGACTTCCCGAACTCCTACTGCAACGAGGGCCTCTGCTCCTGCACACCGGACACCTGCGACACCCTCGCCGTGGTGTGCGGCGCCTGGGACGACGGCTGCGGCGGGACCCTCTCCTGCGGCAACTGCACCGATCTGCCCAACTCCTTCTGCGACGAAGGTACCTGCGCCTGCGAGGCGGACACATGCGACACCCTCAGCATTGAGTGCGGCTCTGCGGACGACGGCTGCGACGGTGTGCTCGAGTGTGGCACTTGCGGCGGCTTCGAGATCTGTGACCCCACGGGCCTTTGCGCCCCCGGCGGCACCGGCGACACCTGCACCACCCCCTTCACTGTCTCCGGTATCCCATTCAGCGCCACCGGCACCACCGTCGGCGCAGCAAACGACTACGGGTACAACTCCGGCATGTGCGCGCCGGAGACCGGCGGCTACGGGGCCGGCTCCGCAGACGTGGTCTACGAGTTTGTCCCCGAGGCCCACGGCCTCTATCGCATCGTCCTCACCGGCGATTTCGACTCCAACCTCTACCTGGTCACCGACTGCGACGACGTGGACGGCTCCTGCGTCGCTGGCGACGAGGAGGCCTGCGTGGGCTGCGACGAGGAGATCGTCATCGAGCTCGACGCGGATGAGATCTACTACGTCATCGTTGACGGCTGGAGCAACAGCGCCGATGTCTCAGGAATCTACACGCTCACCATCGACGAAGTCGGCGACACCTGTGATGATCCGGTTCCAGTGGGCGCGCTGCCCTTCGTCTGGGACGGCGACACCACCGGCACCACCCCCGACTACGGCTACTCTACGGGCATGTGTCCGCCGGAGACCGGCGGTTACGGTGCAGGCGCCCCGGACGAGGTCTACGAGTTCACCCCCGCAGAGACGGGCTTCTATTCCATCGCTCTCGCGGCCCAGTACGACTCCAACCTCTACGTGGTCATCGACTGCGCGGACGTGGACGGCACCTGCGTCGCCGGCGACGAGGACATCTGCAGCAACTGCACCGAGGAGGTGATCCCGCTCCTGACCGCGGGCACGACCTACTACATCATCGTGGACGGCTACTCCAACAGCAACCCCACCAACGACGGCAGCTACACCCTCACGGTCTCGGTGGATTGTATTCCGTCCTGCGCGGGCGTGGAATGCGGTGACGACGGCTGCGGCGGTAACTGCGGCGATTGCACGGCGCTGCCCAACTCCTTCTGCGACCAGGGCGCCTGCTCCTGCGCAGCGGACTCCTGCGTGGACCTCGGCTACACCTGCGGTGACTGGGACGACGGCTGCGACGGCGTCGCCGAATGCGGAACCTGCACGGCCTTCGTAAACTCCTTCTGTGATGCAGGCACCTGCGGCTGTGAAACGGAGACCTGCGCCACCCTCGGCGCAGAATGCGGAACCCACGACGACAGCTGCGGCGGTACCGCGAACTGCGGCGGCTGCGGCGGCGACGAGACCTGCATCATTGACGAGTGCCGCCCCGAGGGCGACACCTGCGCCAACCCCTTCACCGTCGGTGCGATGCCCTTCGTGGGAACCGGAGACACCTCGGACGCCACCCCGGACTACGGATACTCTGTCGGCGCGTGCCCGCCGGAGACCGGTGGCTGGGGCAGCGGCGCCAACGATGAGGTGTGGGAGTTCGTCCCGGCCGTAACCACGACCTACTTCCTGGAGCTGGACGGCTCCTTCGACTCGAACCTCTATATCGTTACGGACTGCGCGGACGTGGACGGCACCTGCGTGGCGGGCGACGAGGACGTGGGCTCGTCCAATCCCGAGGAGCTCCTGATAGAGCTGACCGCGGGCACGACCTACTACGTCATCGTCGACGGCTACGGCACCACATCGAACCAGCACGGCACCTACACCCTGACCATCGAGCCCGTCGGCGACACCTGCAAGTCCGCCCACCCGGTGAACTCCATGCCGTACACCTTCGACGGTGACACCACCGACGCAACAGGTCAGTACGCCTACTCCAAGGGCATGTGTCCGCCTGAGACC
>CAZNWW010000043.1:0-13730 GCA_964576155.1 uncultured Myxococcales bacterium
CCCGTCGGCCCCAAATGGCACAAAAACTCGACCGGGATGTCGTCCGGACCCGGCGCCTTGTTCTTCTTCGAAGTTCGCAGGGCTGTCTGGAGCTCCTCCATGCTGAAAGGAGCTGCCGCGGCGGGGTGCGGCCCGGGGCCGGGTGAGGACGTGGTCGGAGACGCAGGTACGATCGACGAGGACACCATGTCCGAGGACACCGGCCCCGGCGGCGTCCAGGGCGTCCTGGACGCCAAGATCGTGGAGCCGTCGTGTACCGCCGGCCCGTCGG
Organism: uncultured Myxococcales bacterium; assembly: GCA_964576155.1. Lineage (GTDB taxonomy): Bacteria > Myxococcota_A > UBA9042 > CAIXZC01 > CAIXZC01 > CAZNWW01. The sequence goes on from CAZNWW010000043.1 coordinate 272, forward strand.
GAAACCCGACGGGAATCATGCTCCTGCTCCTGGCCCTCGGCTTCCTCATCCGCGCAAGACGCAGCGTTGCCTTTCTGACTACCAAAATTTGAGCGGAACCATGATCCCGGCCGAAAGAACGTTCGGGGCACGGCAGTTCTTGCCGGGGATCACAGTGAGGGTGCGGTAAGAGGCATAGAGCTGCAAGGGAGCACCCAGGCGGAGAAACGAGAGGGTCACGCGGCCCTCCAGGATGTTCTTGTACCCGGGCCGCCAGAGCCGCTCCCGCTCCCAATCCCAGAGGGGGAGGTCCGATCTCCAGTCGGTCTGCTGCAGGTAGACGAAACTGTAGAGCAGGGACACCGAGAGGATCGGAGGGAGATTCTTCGCCTTCAGCAGATCGTAGCCGTTGAGCCAGGTGGCCCGGGCCGGCCCCATATAGGGCACGCCGCTTACCTCGAAGGAGAAACCGGCGAAGTCCCCGGGTTTTATCTTGTAGGTATCGCCTACGTAGGGCTCCTGATTGAGGAGCAGGGGATGGAGCGTCCCGGTGGCCGCCTTGCGGGAGCGCACGAAGAAGTGTTCGTAGAACAGATCCATGCCCAGGGTGAGGCGTCCGTCGAGAGCCTTAGGGAAGTGCTTGTCCCAGCCCATGTGGAAGGTGATATCCCCCTGGGTGTGGAGGTCCCACATGGTGGTCCCCAAAGAGACGATCTCCTCAGGATCCGCCGGGCGCCCGGTGGGAATGGCGTAGGTCACCGTGAGGGACGAGTCCACCGCCGCTTCCAAGAGGGCGGGGACGTAGTCGGACCAGCGGAACCGAGCGCCCACTACCAGATCCGAGATGGCCCAGCGATTGCCGGTCCACCGCTTCGGCCTGGTCTGCCCCATGCTGCCCGCCCAGGCCCAGAAGTCCTCCTCGCTGTATGGCCGTCCGATCTGGTGCATGTAGTCCCCGGGCTCCCAGGAGAGCCCCGGATCCACCACGGTATTGATCACCACCGGGATCCCCAACGCCAGGGTCAGGTTGTCCAGGATTCCGTACTGGATCTTCGTGACCATGAGTTGGTACCGGGCCCGTGGCGTGATGATGAGATCTCCCTGCTTACCCCCCCCGGGCTCGAAGCGCTCGATGTCATCGGCCAGCGCAGCCGAGCGGCCGCGGTGGTCCCACGTACGGTCCACCCATGACACCAGGTAAGCCTGGTCGATGATGAAGGTGTTCTGCGGTGCGGTCTCGGTGAAGCCCTTGGCCGAGGCCTGCGCAGGGACCAGGGCGGCGAGAACGCAGGCCAACAGGACCGATCCCGTGCGCCGGATGGTGACGCTCCTCATCGCACGAACCCGTCTTTGACAACCTGCCCGAGGTCCAACTCGATGAAGGGGGCGTCCGTGGCGGGGGACTCCCCCATGGCCCAATGGAGGATCCCTCGGGAGGGCTCGAAGACGCTCGCGCACATGGAGTCCCTCAGGTCTACCAGGGCAGGCGTCCGCAGGATCTCCATGGCCGCAGCCACATCCAGATCCCCGTAACGATCTGCGATCTCCTCACCGAGGCGATGGAATGCGCGCAGGGACCGGAAATAGAAGCCGGTCCACTCGCGCTGCCGGCGTGGCGCAAAGATCCCCATGATCGAGAGATCGACCATGTCGTCACGGTTCTTCTCGAAGTGGCTGGACATACGGATGTCGTCCGCACCCACACTGGCCCAGGGCTGACCCCGGCCATCCAGGTTGGCGGCGATGTCTGGATCGGGGGAGTAGAGCTGGAAGCCGTCCTCATCCTTGACCGTGTCTCCGCCTACGGTGTCGCCGTCCGCCTGCACGTGGGAGTCGACCTCCACCACGGCGAGGCCCCCCGCCGCGTCAGCGAGGAGCATGTTCCAACCGTACGTCCGCTCCAGCCCGTAGAGGACCTCTGCGGCCTCGTCCACATCCTCTGCGGCCTCGAGGACCAGCCGTCCGGACATGCCGATAGGTGTCCCCGAGGTCTTCAAGTAGGTCTCCTCGAGGGCACTCGACAGCCCCACGAGATCCGGGCTCTGCAGGAGCTGAAACAAGGCCTCGGGCTGGAAGATAGCGTCCAACGCCGCTCCAACCAGGGGGTTGTCCAGGCTGTCCGAGATCGTGAAGGCCCACGTGAGCCCCTCGGTGTTCATGCCCGCGAAGCCCCAGACCAGCCCCGTGTAGCCAACCAGGACATGGGGATAACCCTCATCGGGGATGTGGACGGACACCAGGGAATGCTCGTGGACCATGTCCGAGTCCAGGAGCGCGTAGTGGTGCCCCAGCACCGGCGCACCGTCCGGGGTCGCCGCGCCCCGGGCCGCGAAGCCCAGGGACGTAGGCATGAGGGCCGGATCGTCCACGCCGACGTTGGTCACCTCGTCAGGGGTCGCGGCCCGACCGGTCTTCTCATGGTACCCCTCCGTGGTGATCGCAATCTGTTCGATCCTCATGCTCCGGGTGTGGTACGGCTCCGGACTATACACAGGGGAGAGATCCCCGGCCTGGATCTTGAGGATGACGAGGCTCGCCGGAGGCAGCCCTCCTGGGGGCGTGAAGATCACCTCGAGGGGGAAATCGCAGATCCGCGCGTGGGGATGTTCCGGGTCCTCCAAGGGCTCCACCCCTTCATCTCTGGGCAGGTGCGCGGTGACGATTGCGGCGTCCGCTGCAGTGTACTGGACCTCGTTCAAACGGATCCGGACCGAGTCCGGATCCATGCAGGACGGGTCCGTCGGTTCCGCACAGAGGGGATCGAGGCAGGCCCCGGCTACCCGGGGGGGGAGGCAGGCCAGGCCCTGCTCGTTGAAGCAGTCCCGGCCCACCTTGTCCAAGCCCGTACAGTGATCCAGAAGGCACTCGGCCTTCACGCAGCCGCGGTCGATGACCTCTTCCCCCAAGGGGTCTGCGTTCCTGGGGTCCAGGCAGGCCAATCCGGGCAGGGTCGGGTCCTTCATGATGAGCCGGATCGACGCGTCCACGGGCACCTCGACGAGGGTTCCCCGGTCCGTGGACCCGTAGTCGTCGACCGCACAGTCGCCCTCCTCGTCCACCTCCCCGTCCCCGTCGTTGTCGAAGCCGTCCGCGTCGCAGTCGGCCACGGCCTCCACCAGGGTGATATAGGGCCGCTGGATCTCCTGGATGAAGGAGACGATGGCCCTAAAACCCAACATCGTGTCGAAGAAGGTGTTGAGAACCAGGATCTCGTCGAAGGTCATCCCTGCGCCGTCCGCGATCCCCTGCATCTCGTCGATGTAGTCTTCGGGGATGTCACCGGCGTCGACGAGGGACAGCCCGCTCTCGAGGAGCATCCTGCCGGAGAACTGACCGTCCAGATACTCAGGCCGGTTATAGGCAACCATGACCGGCGCTATGCTGAGCTGCTCCCGGTTCAGGAAGGGGAGGATCGATGAGGTCAACAGCCGCGCGTAGAGGGACCGGATCTGGCCGGAGAAGCGCCGACCGTGGTCGAAGCCTCTCTCGTACGCAGACCCCTCGAACACAGCCACGTGGGCGCTGGGAGGCTCCGTGGCCGGGGCACAACCGGCGAAGACCGGGAGGAGGCACAGGAGAAGCGCTGCCACTTGCGCACGCATCATCTGTGGCATTCCGCCTCCGCTGAGGAACTCAGGTTGTCCCAGACTCAAGCAAAAAGGGGCCGACCGCGTCAAGGAGAAAGGGGGCAGGCTACCACTTGGTCCGCCAGCTCTGCAGCACGTGCATGTAGTTGGCGCGCTCGAACGCGTAAGGATCGGGAGAACGATCGAGGCTCATGGAGCCCTTCATCTGGGTGAGGGACTCGTACTCCTTCTCCTCCATCCAGCGCTCCATGCCTTCCCGGAGGGTGGTGAGGTGATCGGGGCCGTTCTCGAGGAGCGAGGAGACCATCTGGATCGCATCCGCGCCGGCCATCACGGCCTTGATCGCGTCGGTGGGCGTATGGACACCGCCGGTCACAGCGAGGCCCGCGTCGATCTTGCCGAAGAGGATCGCCAGCCAACGGAGGCGCACGAGGAGCTCCTCGGAGGTGGACAGAGCCAGCTGCCGTGTCACCTCCAGCTTCTCGATGTCGATGTCGGGCTGGTAGAAGCGATTGAAGAGGATCAGGCCGTCCGCGCCGGCTTTGTCGAGGCGGTTGGTCAGGTGGGCTATGGACGAGTACCGCGCCGAGAGCTTCACGGCCAAGGGGATGTCGAGATCCTTGCGCAGGTCGGCCATCAGGTCGAAGAGTCGGGTCTCCACCGCCTTCCCGCTCACCGAGGGATCCGTCGCCAGGAAGTAGCAGTTGAGCTCCAGTGCGTCCGCGCCGGCCTCCTGGATCTGCTTGGCGTACCGGACCCAGCTGCCCGCGTGGGTCCCATTGAGGGACGCCACCACGGGAATGGAGACCGCTGCCTTGATCTTACGGATCTGGTCCAGGTACTCGTGGGGCCCCAGGGTGTACGATGTGGACTCGGGGAAGTAGGACATGGCCTCCCCGAAGCAGTCCGCGTGACTCTCCATCGCTGCATGGGTGGCCATCTCCTCGGAGACGATCTGCTCCTCGAAGAGGGAGCGCATCACCAGGGCCGCAGCCCCAGCGTCCTCGAGGCGCTTGACCATGTCCAGGTCATCCAGCATGGGCGACGCCCCGGGCATGAACGGGTGGGGCAACTCGAATCCGAGCCAACGGGTCTTCATATCCATGGTGTTCCTCCTCTAACCCTCGCCCTTCTCGCGGCTGAAGTCCAGCCCAGCGAGCTGCTTGTAGAAATTGACCTGTTCCGACGCCTGGGTCTGCGCGGCCTTGGCCAGCTTGCGGAAGCGGACCGGGTCCATCTTCTCGACCATGCGGAAGCGGGTCTCGTTCTGCATGAAGTCCATGACGCTGGCCTTGGCCTCCGCAGGGGAGTCCATCTGCAGCGGGGACTCGCCCAGATCCAGGCGGCGGGGATCGTAGCGGAAGAGAGGCCAGATCCCCGCATCCACCATGAGCTTCTGCTGGGCCAGGCCCCGCCGCAGATCGTAGCCGTGGGCGATGCAGTGGGAGTAGGCGATGATCAGGGAGGGCCCGGGGTAGGAGTCCGCTTCAATGAAGGCCTTCACGGTCTGCGCGTCCTTGGCGCCCATGGCGATCCGCGCCACGTAGACGTGGCCGTAGCTCATGGCCATGAGGCCCAGGTCCTTCTTGCCCACGTCCTTGCCCGCAGACGCGAACTTCGCCGCGGCGCCCAGGGGGGTCGCCTTGGAGGCCTGGCCGCCGGTGTTGGAATACACCTCGGTGTCCATGACCAGGATGTTCATGTCCCGCCGGTTGGCGATGACGTGATCCAGGCCGCCGAACCCGATATCGTAGGCCCAGCCATCGCCGCCGATGGACCAGACGCTCTTGCGGACCATGTAGTCAGCGACGTCCTCGAGGCGCCGGGCCTCGGGGGAGTCGATGGTCTTCAAGGACTGCAGCAGGCCGTCCACCCGGAGGCGCTGGGCCTGGATGTTGGCCTCGCCATACTGGTCGGCCTCGATGAGGCCGGCGACCTGCTCGTCGCCGAGCTGACCGGCCAGGCTTCGCAGGAGATCCTCTGCCTGCTGCCTGTTCGCGTCCACCCCCAGGCGGAAGCCGAAGCCGAACTCTGCGGCGTCCTCGAAGAGGGAGTTGGACCACGCGGGGCCACGGCCGTTGTCGTCCACCGTGAAGGGGGTGGTGGGCAGGTTGCCGCAGTATATCGATGAACAACCCGTTGCGTTGCCGATGAGAGCCCGGTCCCCGAAGAGCTGCGTCAGCAGCTTATAGTAGGGGGTCTCTCCGCAGCCCGCGCAGGCGCCCGAGTACTCGAAGAGGGGCTTGAGGAGCTGAGAGGTCTTGACGTTGACCTTCTCGAGCCTCGTCCGGTCCAGATCAGGGAGACCCAGGAAGAACGAGTAGTTCCTGGCCTCCTGCTGCCGGATCGGGATCTGTGGGGCGAGGTTGATCGCCTTGCGACGGGGGTTTGCCTTGTCCCTGGCCGGGCAGGCCTCGGTGCAGAGCGCGCAGCCGGTGCAGTCCTCGGGGGCCACCTGGATGGAGAACTGCATCCCCCGGAAGTCCTTGGCCCTGTAAGCGACGGACTTGAAGGTTCCGGGGGCATCGGCCAGGAGGGCCTCCTCGTAGACCTTGGGGCGGATCGCTGCGTGGGGGCAGACCAGGGCGCACTTGTTGCACTGGATGCAGATGTTCGACTCCCAGACGGGGATCTCCAGGGCCACGTTGCGTTTCTCCCATTGGGTCGTCCCCGTGGGCCAGGTGCCGTCGGCCTCGAACGCGCTCACGGGCAGCTTGTTCCCGTCGTCGGTCATCATGCCGGCGATGACGTCCTTGACCAGCGCGGGCGCCTCATCGGCGACCACCGGAGGCCGTACGACATCGGAGGTCGCCGTGTCGGGGACGCTCACCTCGTGGAGGTGGGCCAGGGTATGGTCCACGGCCTCGAAGTTCCTGCGGACGATCTCTTCGCCCTTGTTCCCGTAGGTCTTCTCGATGGATTTTTTTATCTGTGCGATGGCCTCTTCCCGCTCGAGGACGCCGGAGATAGCAAAAAAACAGGTCTGCATAATCGTGTTGATACGCGTGCCCATGCCCGTGTTCCGGGCCACCTCGTACGCGTCGATCACGTAGAGCCCGAGCCTCTGCCCGATGATCTGCTCCTGGACCTCCCGGGGGAGCTTGTCCCAGGTCTCGTCGGTCCCGTAGGGGGAGTTGAGGAGGAACACGGCCCCGGGGGCTGCGTATTTCAGTACGTCATACTTCTCCAGGAAGGTGAACTGGTGACAGCCCACGAAGTTGGCGCCGCTCACCAGGTAGGTAGACTGGATCTCGTCCGGCCCGAAGCGGAGATGCGAGATCGTGATCGCTCCGGATTTCTTGGAATCGTAGACAAAGTACCCCTGGGCGAAGTTCTCGGTCTCGCCGCCGATAATTTTAATAGAGTTCTTGTTGGCGCCTACGGTGCCGTCCGCGCCGAGGCCGAAGAACACCGCCCGGACCACGTCGTCCCCTTCGATCTCGAAGGCGGGGTCCACCGTGAGGGAGAGGTTGGTGACGTCGTCCTCGATGCCCACGGTGAAGTGGTTCTTCGGTGCGTCCTTGCCCACCTCGTCCAGCACGGCCTTGACCATGGCCGGCGTGAATTCCTTGCTGGAGAGACCGTACCGGCCGCCGATGATCCGGGGATCCGTGGTGAAGGGATTGGTACCCTGATCCGTCGCCTCATGGAACACGGTGACCACGTCCTGCCAGAGGGGCTCACCCAGGGAGCCGGGCTCCTTGGTGCGGTCCAGGACGACGAGGCCTTTGGTGGTGGTCGGCAGCGCGCCGAGGAAGCGGTCCAGGGCGAAGGGCCGGAACAGGCGCACCTTGAGGAGGCCGACCTTCTCGCCCCGGGCGATCAGCGCGTCGACGGTGTCGTGCGCTGTCTCCGCGCCGGAGCCCATCATCACGACGACCCGCTCGGCCTCGGGGTGACCGAAGTAGTCGAAGAGCTTGTAGCGACGCCCGGTGAGGCCCGCGAACTGCTCCATCACGTCCTCGACGATGCCGGAGCACTCGTCGTAGTAGGGGTTGCAGGCCTCCCGGGCCTGGAAGAACACGTCGGGGTTCTGCGCTGTGCCGCGGATCTTGGGGCGATCAGGGGTGAGGGCCCGCTCCCGGTGGCCGCGGATCGCGTCCGCGTCCATCATCGCCAGGAGATCCACATCGGCGAGCTCCTCGATCTTGGCGACCTCGTGGGAGGTCCTGAAGCCATCGAAGAAGTGCAGAAAGGGGATCCGGGACTTGAGGGTGGCCGCCTGGGAGATGGCGGTGAGGTCGTGGACCTCCTGCACTGATCCCGAGGCCAGCATCGCGAAGCCGATCTGGCGGCAGGCCATCACGTCGGAGTGGTCCCCGAAGATCGACAGCGCGTGGGTGGCCACGGTCCGGGCCGATACGTGCATGCAGTAGGCGTTCAGCTCCCCGGCGATCTTGTACATGTTGGGGATCATGAGCAGGAGGCCCTGGGACGCGGTGAAGGTCGTGGTCAGGGCGCCCGCCTGGAGGGCGCCGTGCACCGCGCCCGCCGCGCCGGCCTCGGATTGCATCGCCATGACATCGGGGATCTGTCCCCAGATGTTCTTCCGGCCCTTCGCCGACCACTCGTCCGAATGCTCGCCCATGGGAGACGAGGGGGTGATGGGGTAGATGGCGATGACCTCGTTGGTCCGATGCGCCACCGACGCCGCGGCCTCGTTGCCGTCGACCGTGATCATCCGTCGCTCTGCCATGTGTCTCGTGCTCCCGTGTTCGATTGTCGCTACCACCGGGGTTTGCCCTCGGTGCTAGGACCCCTGCTTGATCGGAGCGATACCATACACCCGTGCGCCCGGGAACCGTCAATAGAAAAGGTAGGCTTGACACACGTCAGCGTTTCTGGGACAAATCACTGGCAAGACCTGACTCTGAAGCAAAGCAAGAAGAGGAGTAAAAGAGACATGAAGCGCATTATTATCTTAAGCACGGTTCTGCTGGCTGCGACCATGGTATTGGCATTGTCCCTCGGCTGCGACGGCGGCGGCGGCAGCAGCAACGAGCCCGGCCCGGACACCACCACTCCTGAGGACACCGCCCCTCCGGAGGACACCGCTCCTGTGGACACGATCCCCGGACAGGACACTGGGCCCGTCGTGCTGATGGACTTCGTCGGCATGGTCGAGGGCTTCGGCATGAACGGCCAGCTGGTCTCCGAGGTGACCGTCGAGCTCTTCAACAACGACACGGGCAAGGGCACGGGCACCAAACAGGTCTCCGATGCGGACGGCTACGTGACCTTCAAGGATCTGGAGGAGGGCAAGCTCTACGGCTTCAAGTGCACCATCGACAACTACAAGACCACCTTCGTGTGGAACATCGAGGCAGGCCTCATCGCCGAGGAGACCCTCTGGGTCGTGCCCAACACGGTGTACCAGATGGCCATGGGCCTGGCGGGTCTCACCCAGGAGCCGGGCAAGAGCGTCGTCGCCGGTGCGGTCTACTGGCTCGAGAACAACGGCGATGAGACCGGTATCGGCTGCGCCTCGGTGACCAGCGAGTCCGGCAAGGGCGATTTCAGGTACATGTCCGTGGACGGCGGCCTGCCCACCACCCTGGAGGAGCAACCCTCCACCGCGTGTCCGGACACTGAAGGCAACGGTCGCTTCGTGGCCGCCAACCTCCCCGGTGGGAGCCAGGTCACGCTGATGGCCGTTATCGACGAAGACGACGTCACCATCGGCTCCACCACCCTGTGGTCCATCGCGGACTCCATCGCGGTGAGCAACATCTACCCGGACGACACCGTCACCAAGAACCCGACGCCTGGGGGCTGCTGCAACTAGGCAGCCTGGAGCCTGTTTCGACGCGCTCCCGGGGTCTGGTCGTCTCCAGGGAGCGCGTGTTCGCTTGTTTTTGGAAGGGAATTTGGAAGGAGGTCGGTATGGTACGGCGAGCGGTTCCAGTGCTATTCGCCCTGGTCCTGACCCTCGGGTCATGGTCCGCAATGGCCCAACCCCAACCGGACGATGCCATCGTCCCGGACGTCGAGCCCCTCGACGAAGGCCCCGAGGCCGAGGCCGTCGGGGCTGGAAAGCCCCTCCCGCAGCCCGAGCCTGAGCCTGAGCCCGAGCCCGAGGCAGTCGAGGCTGAAGCCCCTCCCACAGCGGACGCGGAAGACGCGGACGAGGAGGACGTGTTCGGCGACATGCCCGAGGCCTTCGATCCTGACGAACTCGGCGCGGACGACGCGGGCGAGGAGGCCGGCCCTCTGTTCACCCTGAACGGCTTCGTACAGGGTCAGGCCGGCGTGTTCACCGACTGGATGCGGCACAACACCCGGTACCCGGAAACAAAGGACAAGGACGGCGAATACATCTACAAGGATCACGGCGACTGGAAGGATCACGGCGACCTCCTGGGCAAGCCCTCCCTCATGCGGGCTACCATTCAGCTCGAGGGCGACTGGAACCCGTCGAAGTACGCGTCCATCCATGCGGTGCTGCGCGGGGCGGGGAGCCTGCAGCTCCAGGCGGACCGGGTCCACGGAGAGCCGCCGAGCGCGTCGATCAACGACCCGGTGGCCTGGGCCCATCGCACCTACTACAACGAGCTGGACCTGCGGGAGTTTTTTGTCGATATCAACCCCGCTACCTGGTTGAACTTCCGAGTTGGTCGGCAGCAGGTGGCCTGGGGCGACCTGGGGCAGTACCGCCTCCTCGACGTGATCAACCCTACGAACTCCACCTGGCATTTCTCGAAGCTAGAGAGCTACGAGGACATGCGGATTCCCTTGTGGATGTTCAAGTCCCTCATGGACATCCGCCCCCTGAAGGGCAGCCTGGAGTTCGTCTGGGTGCCCCTCATCGACCGGCCCCAGGACCGGGTGACGGTGCCCCTGACCTTTGTGGGCGCGTGGGGCCTCCCCATGGCCGGCCCTCGGGTGTACAAGAGCTCCCTGAATATCGATCGGAAGACCCTGCAGTACCCCGGGGGGGACATCGAGGACAGCCGCATCGGTGCACGCTGGATCGGCGCCATCGGCGACATCTCGTACACCCTGGTGTACTACTACACCCACCAGATCTCACCGCCGGTGCCCACGGGCTTCTACCAGCGCTGGAACGAGACCAAGGGCGCGATCAACGACGACATCGACGTCCAGCTCACGTTCCCCCGACAGCACATTACGGGCTTCAGCCTGGAGTACATGTTCAAGGAACCTGTGAGCACGATCTTCCGCCTGGAGGCCTCCTACACCCCCAACGCGCATTTCGCAGGCGCTTCGGTGCCTACGGGCGATCTCATTTCCAATGACTACGTTAACGGGGAGGACTTCTGGACCTACCTGCCTACCTTCGAGAAGCACATGCTTTCCTACGGCATACAGCTCATGCGGCCGACCTTCATCCGGCCCCTGAACCCCAACCAGACCTTCATGCTGGTGTTCCAGGCCCTCCATTCGGTGGTCCTGGACTACAAGAAGAGCGAGCGCATGCTCTCGGTGCCCGGCTTTGACAGCACCATAACCAAGCAGCACTCCCTCGTCACGGTCGTCGCGGTGGTCACCAACTACCTCCACGGCCTCCTCAAGCCGAAGATCGTCCTCGCATACATCCCGGACCTCTACCACCCCGCATGGCATAAAAATTGGAAGGCAAAAAACTCGGACAGCGGCTTCCTCATCACCGAGCTGGGGTTCGTCATCGGGAACTCCTGGCGCATGCAGGTCGGATGGTGCCAGTTCTTCGGGCGCCACGCCTACAAGGGTGTCGGCCTCTTCCGTGACCGGGACGAGGCCTATTTACGAATCCGCTACCAGTTCTAAAAGGAGAGCGTGATGAAAAATTTCAGACTCGGACTTTTGATCCTCGCTATCACGGTGGCCCTGGTTGCCCCCAGCGCGGCGCAGGAGATCACCAAGGACAACTGGGGCGAGATGGTCGGCTTCAAGGTCGACAAGACCCCCGACGGCTTCAAGCCCGGCAAGATCATCGACAAGAAAAACTTCGCGGACTTCAAGAAGCTGCTCTCGCCGGGGATCGGCCTGCTGATCAACAAGTACGCCCTGCGGGTCTGGACCAAGGACTACGAGCCGATCCACCCGTCCAAGGGCTACATCTGGGCCACGAACAAGTTCAAGGGCAAGGCCAAGCTCGTGAGCCACGGCAAGGACACCCGCAAGCGCGGCATCAAGGGCTACGTCGCCGGCCTGCCGTTCCCGAAACCCACGACCGGGCTCGAGATCGCGTGGAACTACCAGTACGCGTACAACGGAGACGACGGCACGTTCCACTACGGCGTGTACTGGATCGACGCGAAGAAGGGCGTCGAGCGCTGGGAGGAGTGGGTCTGGGAGTACATCATCCGAACATTGAACCGGATGGATCTGAAGCCCCGTCCGGCCTATAAAAACCTCAAGGAGAAGAAGATCCAGTACCTCTCCATGACCTACGCCATCCAGCCCTATGACAAGCGCGGCTTCGGCGCGGTCTATAAGCGGTACCTGAAGCCCGCGGACCAGGAAGGCTGGGTCTACATGCCCAACATGAAACGCGCGGTCCAGATGAAGATCGGGTCCACCGGCGAGGCCTGGAACTCCACGGACATGCTCTACGAAGACGTCCGCGGATACATGGGCTACCCCGAGTGGATGAACTGGAAGCTCATCGAGAAGAAGACCCTCCTCATGCCCATGCAGGCGGGGGTGCCCCTGGGCAAGGAAGCCCGGGACAAGGTCTTCGACTTCAAGACCCCGCCCCACTGGAACCCCAAGCTCGACTGGGAGCCCCGCCCCGTCTACGTGGTGGAGGCCAAGCCCAAGATCTCGGGCTACCCCTACAGCCGGATGGTCTTCTACATCGACGCGGAGGCCTACTACATCATCGTCAAGGAGTCCTACGACCGGAAGGGCAAGCTCTGGAAGGTCCTGATCAACGCGTACAACGCGTCCAAGGACATGGACAAGTTCCCTCCGGGCGTGGGTACCTCCCTCACCATCGACATCCAGGCGGAGCACGCCACCGCCTTCCCCTCCTACAACTTCAAAGCGAACGTGGGCCTCAAGCCCTCGAAGTTCACCAAGGAATCGATCCTCAAGAAGGGGAAGTAGCCACCCGAGCGCTCCGGCCCCGGGCCGGCCACCCACCGCGAGGCCAACATGAAGCGTCATCCACATCATACGTCCGCCGTGCTGTTCATGGCCCTGCTCTTCGTCGCCGCCTGTCATCCCACCGGGGGGGACGGGGATCGCTACCTCGGCTCGGCCATCGATCGGCTCACCCAGCGGGACCGCCTCTACGACGTAGCCTTCGCGGGGGGGAACGTCTGGGCCGTGGGCTTTCCCGGCCTGATCCTCCATTCCCCCGATGGCGGGGAGACCTGGGAGGCTCAGGAGGGCGGCGGAACCGAGGCCCTCTTTGACGTGGAGATGCTGGACGATTCGACCGGGTGGATCGCGGGCCGCAACGGCCTGGTGCTCCACACCTCGGACGGCGGCGCTACCTGGTCCCCACAAGAGACCCCCACGGACAAGCGGCTCTATGCCATCGCGTTCCTGGATGCCAAGGAGGGCTGGGCCGTGGGCGAGTTCGCTACGGTGCTCAGGACCACCGACGGCGGAGAGACCTGGGCGCTGGTGCCCGCGACGCTGGTTGCGGACGATCCAACTGTGGGAGGCCCGTCCCGGGCCGATTCGGGGCGGGACGCCCCTCCCACAGAAGAGAACCCAAGCGGAGATGATACAGAAGACGAAGAGGACGACTGGGGCGATGACTTCGGCGGCGCGCCGGACACGGACTACGGAGTGGACGGCGGCGACGCGGACGAGGACGTGAACCTCGCCGGCGGCGGCGACGGCCCCAAGATCTTCGACCGTCACCTGGGCGGAGTCCTTGCCCTGGGCCCCGGCTCGGTGATGGCCGCGGGAGAGTCCGGAGTGATCCTGCGCACCGA
>CAZNWW010000044.1:0-13693 GCA_964576155.1 uncultured Myxococcales bacterium
TCAGGATCGGGCGCTGGAAGGAGCATGACTCCGAGGCCGCCGCAGATCGTCTCAGGGAGTTGGCTCCGGACTGGCGCTGGAGCCCTGACGCGGAGGTCCTCCTCCTGGTGGAGGGGATCCCCGTCGAGGACGGCGGCGAGGCCTGGCTCAAGGACGTCTTCGCCGCCCTGGACGCAATGGGCGACGAGGCGGTGGGCGTCAACCCCGACTCCACCCTCCAGGCGGGCTGGCGCTACTGGGAGCAAGGGGAGATGGGTCGGGCCGAGTCCGCAGCGCGGCACCTCCATGCAAGGGCCGGCCGGTACCGCAGGGTTCTGGCCGCGTCCCCCGAGGCGGCGAGCTTCGTCCAGCTGGGCTGGCCCCAATGGGAGCTCTCGCGTCCGCAGTTGATCCCGCTGACCGACTACGTGGCCGATGCCGGCGCGGGGCTGCGTCCCATGGTGGATCCCCCCTTGAGCGTCTGGCACGATCCCTGTCACCTGGTCCGGTACCTCGAGGCGGGGGATGGGCCCCGGAGGGTCCTGGCCTCGCTCCTCGGGGATCGCCTCGTGGAAATGCCGAGGGCGAGGCGGGAGACGGTCTGCTGCGGGGCCGGAGGGGCCATGGAGGACAGCGCTCCTGATCTGTCCGAGGCCATGGCCCGGGATCTGGTTGCGCTCATGGACGAGACCGGGGCGGAGCGGCTGATCACCGGCTGCCCCCGATGTCAGCGGGCCCTGGAGTCCGTAGCCCCTGAGCGGGCGGTGTCCCTCTACTCGGTGATCGCGGAGGCAGGCCGATGAAGACCCTGGCGGTAGTGAATCCTGCGTCGAGCAACGGCCGTACTGCGCGGCGCTGGCCCCAGCTGAAGCCCCTCCTCGAGGAGGTGGTGGGGCCCGCGGACGAAGTGTTCACCGCGGCCCAGGGGGAAGGTGAGGCCCTCGCTGCGCGGGGCCTGGAGGACGGGTACGAGGCCATCGTCTCTGTGGGGGGGGACGGCACCCACAGCGAGGTCGTCAATGGCTTCTTTCATCACCCCGCCGACGATGGGCGGTGCTTCATTCCGATCACCAGCGGCACCGGCGGCGACTTCCGCAAGACCTTCGGCGTGGACCCGGGCCCCGACGCGGCCATTGCGCACCTCAGCGAAGGGAGCCCACGCTCCATCGACGTGGGGGAATACTCTTTCGTTGACCGGGAGGGCCGCGCGTCCCAGCGTTCTTTTCTGAACATCCTCAGCCTCGGCCTCGGCGGCCTCGTGGACGAGAAGGTCAACACCACATCCAAGGTTCTCGGGGGCAAGGCGTCGTTCTTCATCGGCTCCTTCCGTGCGCTCATGGCCTATCGCAACGTCAACATCCGCCTCACCCTCGACGGTGGCGAGGTTTTGGAGCGCCGCACGGTCACCACCGCGCTGGCCAACGGGCGGTTCTTCGGCGGTGGCATGATGATCGCACCGGACGCAGACCCGTCAGACGGCCTCCTCGACGTCGTGGTCATCGGGGATCTCTCCAAGACCGCGATGTCCTTGCTCTCCGGAAAGATCTACAAAGGGCACCACGTTCAGCATCCCAAGGTCGAGGTGCACCGGGCCCGCCACGTCCGCGTCGAGAGCGACGACGTGGCCCTCCTGGACGTCGACGGCGAGCCCCTGGGGCGGTGCCCGATCGATGTGAAGGTGCTGCCCGGGGCTTTGCGGGTGTGGGTGTGAGACCAAGGTGGTCGTAATCGAAAATCTGTAGTGTCCGGGACCGGATAGGACGACAACGCCATCACTGACAGAGTCGATCACTCGCCTGGTGACAATGTATCAGCCCTGCCAGTTGTACTGGGGATGACGTTGCGTCCGCTTCGGATCATCCTATATTCAAGGGCGGAGGTGCCATGGCGCAGGTCGACAATCTGAGGGAGCGCTTCACCACCTGGCTGGCCTCGGTGCGAGGCCGCAGCCCACACACGGTCCGGAGCTACACCCGCGATCTCCGTCGGTTCGCAGACTTCACGGACATGCGGGGCGTCACGCTGGTGCAGGCCTCGCGCCCGGACGTACGGGCCTGGGTGGAGGAGCTGGCCAAGGCCTACGCGCCGGCCACGGTGATGCGCCGGCTCGCCGCGGTGCGGACTTTCTACCGCTGGCTCGGCAACGAAGGGCTGGTGGAGGACGATCCCACGGCGGGTGTCCGCTCGCCTCGCCTGCCGAAGACCCTCCCGGCGGTGCTCGGGATCCCGGAGGCTGTCCGGATGGTGGAGCTGCCTCCCGACGACCCGCGGGGCCTCAGGGACCGGGCAGCCATGGAGCTCCTCTACGGTGCGGGCTTACGCGTCTCCGAGCTGGTGGCCCTGGATCGATCCGATCTGGATCTCGGCGCGGGCGAGGTGCGAGTCCGCGCGGGCAAGGGGGGCAAGGAGCGGCGCTGCCCCATCGGTCCCCCGGCCCGGGAAGCCGTCGCCGCCTACGTCTCCGCGTGCCCGCATCCCCTCGGGGACGCGGCGCCGCTGCTCCTCGGTCCGTCAGGGCGCCGCCTGTCCGAGCGCACGGTGCGCCGGGTGGTGCACGCCTGGGCGGCCCGGGTGTTCAGGGACGCATCGCCGCACACCCTGCGGCATTCCTTCGCCACCCACCTCCTGGAGGGCGGCATGGATCTCCGATTGATCCAAACCCTCCTGGGGCACGAGAGCCTCAGCACGACGCAGAAATACACCCATCTCAGCGTGGATCAGATCCAACGCGTTTATGAAAAAAGCCACCCGAGGGGGCGGAGGAAAAAAAATGGACGGAACGACGATTCTGGCGGTGCGTGACGACACGGGCCTGGTCATCGGCGGCGACGGGCAGGTGACCCACGGGGACACCATCCTCAAGGCCGGCGCGGTGAAGATCCGGCGCCTGGGCGGGGGCCGGATCCTCGCGGGCTTCGCGGGCAGCACCGCGGACAGCTTCGCGCTCATCGAGCGCTTCGAGGGCAAGCTCAAGTCCACGGGGAGCAACCTGACCCGGGCCGCGGTGGAGCTGGCCAAGGACTGGCGGACCGACAAGGCCCTGCGCCAGCTCCAGGCCCTGCTCATCGTCGGGGACGCCGAGACCCTGCTGATGCTCACCGGCAACGGCGACGTGGTGGAGCCCGAGGACGGGATCGCGGCCATCGGGTCCGGCGGCCCCTATGCGCTGTCCGCGGCCAAGGCCCTCAAGGCCCACACCGAGCTGGATGCGGAGGCCGTGGTCCGCGCCGCCCTGGGGATCGCCGCGTCGATCTGCATCTACACCAACGACCGCTTCACCGTGGAGCGGATCCCTGTGGAGGAATCACGATGACCGCGACCGAGATAGCGACCAAACAGGCGGCCGCCCTGGCCGCGGAGGAGCTGAGCCCCAGAGAGCTGATGAAGTATCTGGACCGGTACATCATCGGCCAGGACAAGGCCAAGCGGGCCGTGGCCATCGCGCTCAGGAACCGGTGGCGGCGGAAGCGGGTTCCAGAGGACCTCAGGGATGAGATAGTCCCGAAGAACATCATCATGATGGGCCCCACCGGGGTCGGGAAGACCGAGATAGCGCGGCGTCTGTCGAAGCGCCTGAGGGTGCCCTTCGTCAAGGTGGAGGCCTCCAAGTACACCGAGGTGGGCTACGTGGGCAGGGACGTGGAGTCCATCGTCCGGGACCTCATGGAGTTCTCCGTGAACATGGTCCGGGATGAAGAGCAGGAGCGGGTGCAGGAGGAGGCCCGGCGCCGGGCGGAGGAGCAAATCCTCGACGTGCTCCTGCCCCCGCCCGCTACCCCCTCCTTCGAGGAGGTGGACAAGGACCCTGCGGACGCATCCGCGTCCCGAACCCGCACCCGAGAAAAGCTGCGTGTCTTATTAAAAAACGGTGCGCTGGATGAGCGGGAGGTGGAGATCGGGATCCAGGAGAAGGGCCGCATGCCCATGATGGAGGTCTTCTCGGGCCAGGGCCTCGAGGAGATGGGCATCAACATGAAGGACATGTTCGGCAACCTCTTCCCGAAGAAGACCCGCGACAAGAAGATGACGATCCCCGAGGCCCTCGAGATCCTCAGCCAGGAGGAGGCCGCTCGCCTGGTGGACACCGACTCCGTGGTGGAGGAGGCGCGCCGCCGGGTGGAGGAGGGGGGGATCGTTTTCCTGGACGAGGTGGACAAGATCGCCGGCCGGGAGGTCGGCAAGGGCCCCGACGTGTCCCGGGAGGGAGTGCAGCGGGACCTCCTACCCCTGGTGGAGGGGACCAACGTGACCACCAAGTACGGGGTGATCCGCACGGATCACGTCCTCTTTATCGCGGCCGGCGCGTTTCACGTGACCAGCCCCGCTGACCTGATCCCCGAGCTCCAGGGTCGGTTCCCGATCCGGGTGGAGCTGGAGTCCCTGGGACAGGAGGAGTTCCTGCGGATCCTCACGGAGCCCGAGAACTCCCTGATCCGGCAGTACCGGGAGCTCATGGCCGCGGAGGGAGTGGAGCTCCGCTTCGCGGACGACGCGCTGGTCGCAGTGTCCGAGGTCGCGGAAACGGCCAACCGGCAGATGGAGAACATCGGGGCGCGGCGCCTCCACACAGTACTGGAAACCCTCCTGGAGGACTTGTCCTTCGATGCATCGGAGCGTAGCGGGGAGACGGTGGAGATCACCGGCGAAGTCGTCCGCGGGAAGCTGGACGAGGTCCTGCAGGATCAGGACCTGAGCCGGTACATCCTCTAGGGCCGCAGGCGGGGGCCTTACCTCTTCGCGCCCAGCCGATCGTAGATCTTCGAGATCTGCCGTTCCACCTTGTCGCAGACCTCGTCCACGCTGGCGATGAGGTTCTTGTTCTCTGCCTGACAGAAGACATCCTTGCCATGGATGTGCATGGAGACGTGGGTCTGGAAGCGCCCGCGGATCTCTTCAAACTGTACCCGCACGGGCTGTTCCCTGTTCCTCCGCTCCAGGATCCGCTCGAGCTTGCGCTCCAGCCGTTCCTGCACTTCGGGTGTCACCTCGACTTCCCTGGCGACCACCTCGATATTCATTCGCACCTCCTTCGTGATTTCATCTAAAAATATAACACCCGCACCGGGCGATCCAAGGATCTTTTGCACCGCGGGGCCACAGCTTGCTGCGTCTCAGGAAATCGACTAGACTTTGCCTTGGTTTTGAATGAACCCAGAAGGGCGGCGTCTTGCCCCTGAGATGGTGTCGGAGGCAATCGATCGTTGGGAGCCGATGACAAGATCCTCGTTGCACGATGCAAGGAGGGTGATCGTGACGCATTCCGTACCCTGGTGCTCAAATACGAGCGCCGAATCTACGGGATCGTCGTTGGGATGATTCGGGATCGGGAGGAGGCATGGGACCTCACCCAGGAAGTTTTCGTGAAGGTCTATCGCCACCTCGGCTCATTCGAGGGGAACTCCAGCCTCTACACCTGGATGTACCGGATCACGGTCAACCTCTGCATCGATCAAATCCGCAAACGGAAGGAGGCGAGCCTCGAATACGACGACGCACGCCGCCACGACGGACCTGTCGGCCTGGACTCCCCCGTGGGCAAGCCCGCGGACACGCCACCGCAGCGACTCCTCCGGGAGGAGCTGGTGGGCAAGGTCAACCAGGCCCTGGAGCGCCTCTCGCCGAAGCACAAGCAGATCGTTATTTTGCGCGAGGTGGAGGGGCTGGCCTATCAAGAGATCGCCGACGTGCTGGGGATCTCCATCGGGACGGTGATGTCCAGACTGTTCCACGCACGCAAGAACATGCAGCGGGTGCTCGAGAAGTACCTGGAGAAGGGGATCTGATGTCCCGCTGCCCGAGAGACGGGGTGGTGCCATGAGCCGCGAAACGCGAATCGAGAAGATGATCAGCGCCTACATCGACGGGGAGCTGTCCCCGGATCAGAAGGCGCTAATCGAGGCCGAGTTGGCGCAAAGCGAAGACTGCCGCGCCAAATACGAACAAATCCTGCGGATGCGGGCCCTGGTCTGGGAGGTCTTCCAGCAGGACCTCCGTGCAGCTGGGGATCGATCGGTCTGGGACGGCGTCGCGGCCCGCATCGAGGCCATCGAAGCCGAGAAGGCCCGGGGCGGCTGGACCGCTGGAGTCCGCAGCTGGCTGGAGCGCCTGCAGTTGGGCCTCACCTCCCCCGTAGCTCCTGCAGGGGTAGCCGCGGCGGTGGTCACCGTGGTCATCGCAGTGACCCTCATGCTCGTGCTCGGCCCAGAGCGGACCGAGACCCCCTCCGCGCCGGCCCACCTGGATCAGATCGCCATGCCCGAGGCCCCCCCCCCGGAGGGCCCGGAGTCCGCCCCGTCAGAGACGGAGTTCGCTACGGACAACCGCCGGGCCGCGGAACCGGAGCGCGCCTTCCGCAGGAATGAGCTCTATGTGGACTCCACGGACGTTGATCAGGGGATCGTCATCGTAGACGTAGACCCCGAGGCCGACACGCCGGCCATCGTCTGGCACCTCCAGGAGGAGCCAATGGCCGGGGAGGATGGTGCGATATGACCCGACGGATCCATCGCCCAGCGCGACTCCTGCCGCCTCTGCTCCTGCTCCTCTTCCTCGTCCCCACGGGTGAGGCCGGGGCCGCTGAGCCAAAGGCGCATTGCAAGGTACGCGTGATCCTGGCAAAGGGGGGAACCGGCGGCGTGGACCCGGCCATCAAGAGCCCCCTCAAGCGATACCTCACGAAGAGCTTCGGAGCCCGCTACGGTAGCTTCGACCTGCTGGACACCGCTACCCTGGATGTCCTCCGGGGGAAGCGCGGGGAGGTCTCGCTCCCCGACGGGACCTGGCTGCGCCTCACCTACCTGGGCAACCAGGGGAAGTTCATCAAGCTCTCTATGGAGATGCCCGGGGTCAAGACCCTGATCCGCATCCGGGACGGGGGCTTGTTCTTCCAGGCGGGCCACAGGCACAAGGGCGGCATGATGATCCTGGCAATCTCCGCAACCACCACCGGTAAGACCTCCGAGATCCCCACCCGCCCCCGCCCCGCACCCAGGGGACCCCACAAGGAATCCCACAAGAAACGCAAGATAGCGCAGTAAGGTCTCCTACAGATAGTCCTCGTAGTCGCGGAAGAAGGCGTCCAGGAGCGCGTCCGGGACCTCGGGGTCATCCACCATGGGATCGAGCGCGAGGGCCTGGCGCAAGACGGAGCGATTCCCGGCCGCGAAGCCCTCGACGGTGAGCCGCGTGATCACGGCCTGGCGGCGGGAGAGTTCGGTGATCGCAGGGGGCAGCGCACCGCAGAGCTCCGGAGTGATCATCCCCGCAGAGACCGTCGCCGGGGTCTCCACGATGGTCCCCGGCTCGAGACCCTCGAGCTGACCGGCGTTGGGGAGATTCAGGGCTTCGTCGTGCCAGGGCTCCGAGCGTCCCAGGAGCGCTGCGACGATGCCCTCGGCCCGCTCTGAAGGCAGGCTCCCCGTGGACTCCTCCCCCGCGGCAACCGCCGCAAGCCAGGTTCGCTGCCGCCGCCGCCGGGCCTCGGACCAGTCCAGGTCGTACATCTGGATGTCGTACCGCTCCCAGGTCCCCCGCCTCGGGCTGTGGGTGTAGGGCAGATACTCGCAGAGATGGCAGTCCCCGGGGATCGGGAAGAGGCCGAAGAGGGCTGCGACCGAGCGGGTGAGGGGCTCGAAGCCCGGCTCCACGGTTTCCAGGGCCTCCCGGAGCGCGGGGTAGAGATCCCGCCCTGTGGCACGCTCCCGGACCTCCAGAGCCCAGGTGAAGTGGTTCAGGCCCGCGGCCCGGAGCTGGAGAACCTCCTCTCCTTCGACCTCCAGGGTGCGCTGCATCTCGAGGCTCTCGTCGGTCCAGACGAAGCGGTAACCGGGCGCCCGGGGAAGACCCAGCGCGTCCGCCAGGAGGACCCGCGCCATGGAGTATCCGAAGCCGAGCTGGTGGCAGACCCCCACGCAAGAGATTCGGGAGAGGGTCCGCACCGCCTCGCAGACCCGGGGCAGCGGGTTGGTGTAGTTGATCAACCACGCGCCGGGGCAGCGGGCCTCCATGTCCCGGAGGATCGGCAGGAGGAGGGAGATGTTGCGGCCGGTGTGGAACAGCGCGCCGGGGCCGCCGGTCTCTGCATAATGCTCGATTCCCTGGGCCCGGCCCAAGACCCGATCTCGATGCCAGGTGGCCTCCCGATCCACCGCCACGGAGAGGATCACCGCGTCGGCGCCGTCCAGGGCCGCAGCCCGGTCCGTGCCGCCCTCCACCCGCCGGTCGGTCCCCTCGGCCAGGCCGTCCGCGAAATTACACACCACCGCCAGCGCCGCATCGTCCACGTCGTGGAGGTGGACCACCACGCCGTTGAGATCGGGATGGGTCAAGAGGCCCTGGACCACTGCGGGCCCGAAAGATGCACTCCCCGCACCCACGACAACGATCTTCGGTCCGCTCATGACCCTCCCCTTTACGTATTGTCCACCCCAGAGAAGACTTGTCGAAATGATCGGCATCGTCTACAACATTCGAAGCTGATTCTGCTAAGCCGGGGGATCATGGAAACGCTGCGCAATATCCTGAAGCGCATAGATGGGCGAGGATACAAGGCCTACAAGGACATCCAAGGATCCTATCGCGCCGGCGAGATGGAGCTCCGGGTGGACCACGTCCAGGGGGATCCCTTCGCTGAGCCGAGCCGGCTTGCCCTCCGGATTCCCCTCCACCGCACCTGGATCCCGCCCGAGCTGGTGTCCACGGACCGCCGCCGTGTGGCCATGGGGGACCTCCTGACCCGAATCTTCTATTGGGCCCTCGATGGAGGTGCACAGCGCGGGAGCGGCAAATCGGGGCAGGAGAGACTCCCCCGGTCCTCCTGCCAGGTGACCCCGGAGGCCGTGGAACTCCGCTTCAAGGCGGGCCTTCCTGCTGCGGGGCGCCGGGTCCTGGGTCGGGAGGCCTGGGACATGCTCGGCGGCGACGTGCCGACCGCGGCCACCCGCACCCTCGCCCCGGGGCTCGACTTCCTGGACCGCGCGGCGCGCCACGTGGCCACCGTGGAGGACGCGGCCGCTGCCCGAGCGGCCCTTCGGCCCAAGGGTCTGGTGGCCTTCGTAGCCGAGGGGGCCATCCTCCCACGCCTCAGCGGCGTTGATCCCCGCCCCATGGAACGGGACGCAACCCCTTTCGGTCCGATCCCCGAACGCCTGGTCGTGGAGCTGGACCTGCCCCACCGTGGCCGCGTCGTCGGTATGGGTGTGCCCGCAGGGGTGACCCTCGTGGTCGGAGGCGGCTACCACGGAAAATCCACGCTCCTCTCGGCCATCTCCCTCGGGGTATACGACCACGTGCCCGGGGACGGCCGGGAGCTGGTGGTGACGGATCCCGACGCGGTGTCGATCCGCGCCGAGGACGGTCGACGGGTGGAGGGCCTGGACATCTCCCCCTTCATTCGAGAGCTGCCCGGAGGTCGATGCACCCGGGCCTTCTCCACCGACGACGCGAGCGGCTCGACCAGCCAGGCGGCCAACATCATGGAGGCCCTTGAGGCCGACGCACATGTCCTCCTCATCGACGAGGACACATCAGCCAACAACTTCATGATCCGTGACCACCGGATGCAACGCCTGGTTGCGAAGCAACACGAGCCCATCGTGCCATTCATCGACCAGGTCCGGGGCCTTTACGAGCGTCTCGGCGTCTCGACCCTCCTGGTGCTCGGGGGCTCGGGGGACTACTTCGACGTGGCAGACCATGTAATCCAGATGAAGGAGTATCGCCCCTTGGACGTGACCGAGCAGGCCCGAGCGATCTGCGAGGAGATCCCCACGGGGCGGACCCGCGAGGCGGACTTCGAGGGACTTCGGGCCGTACCCCGCCGGGTAGAGCCCAGGTCCTTCGACCCGCGGCAGGGACGACGCGCGGAGAAGGTCCGCTCCCTGGAGACCCGCGCTATTCTCTTCGGGCAGGAGGAGGTGGATCTCACCGGGCTCGCGCAGCTCGTGGAGGACTCCCAGGCCCGATTCATCGCAGACGTGATGCTTCACATCCATCGCCACCTCGTGGACGGACGTCGGGATCTGGTGTCCCTGGTGGAGGAGGCCCTGGCCGCGTTCAGCGAGGGGGGCTTTGACCGCCTCACGGGAGGACGCTTCGGCAACCGCGCTGCGGCCCGGCCTTTCGAGGTGGCCGCGGCGATCAACCGGCTCCGCACCCTGGCGGTAGCACGGAGGGACGACGATTGATTGAGCTATACACGGTCGCAGAGAAGATCCATATCATCCCCGGCCAGAACCAGGGCCGGTTCCCGTACTCCCACGCCGTCTACGTCGAAGGGGAGCGGCGGGTGCTCTTCGACGCGGGCGCTGGCCGCAAGACGATGCAGCGGTTCCGCCGGGACTACCCGGTTGACGTGGTGGTGACCTCTCACTCCCACCCGGGGCATCTCTCCGGGCTCTTCCTCTTCGACGACCGCCCGATCTTCGCGCCGTCCCAATCCAAGGACAGCTTCGGGAACCTGGACGCGCTGGCAGAGCGCTTCGTCGAGGACCCCGAGGCCCGGCAACTCTGGAGCGCGCTGCAGCGGAAGGTGCTGGGGTTCAAAGACGTCGCCTTCACCCACACCTACGACGGCCAGACGAGCCTGGACCTGGAGACCATGAAGCTCGACGCGATCCACGCACCCGGGCACACCATGGATCATCACTGCTTCTACGAGGAGACCTCCGGGACCCTCCTGGCCTTCGACATCGACCTGGGCCCGGCAGGACCCTTCTACGTCCACCGGGAGTCGAACCTGGAGGACTACCGGGCCTCCCTGCACCTGATCCGCTCCTACGAACCCCAGCTCCTGGTGTCGAGCCACCTCGGGGTGCTCCGGACCGACATCCGGGGCGCGATCGATCGCTTCATGGCCATCCTGGACGAGCGTGATGGAAAGATCATCGCAGCCCTGCAGGACCGACCCCGCCCCGTGGAGGATCTGGCCTCCGATCGACTCCTGATCCCGACCTTCCCGAAGAACCTCGAGCCGGTCTACCGGGAGTGGGAGAGCCGAATGCTCAAGCAGCACCTGGACGGCCTGGTGGAGCAAGGCCGGATCACCGTGACGGGAGAGGGGTTCCGCGCTACCTGAGCAATGGCACGTTGTTGGACAATTCTCCGGGAGTCCGATAGGGTTGGTTCCTGGCGGGGGTAGCGATGTCCGAAGTTCGGTATCTGAGCAGTTTCAACCTGCTGTTGCTCTCCTCTGACGAAGAGTTGAAGCGGGAACTCGCGGGGTTCCTCAAGCCCTTCGGCTACCTCGTCACGATGATGACCGACGGCATGGAGGGCCTGGAGCGGATCCGGAAGGATCGCCCGGACATGATCATCGCGGACGTGACCCTGCCGCCCCTCTCGGGATTCGAGCTCTGCCAGAGCGTCAAACAGGACCCGGCGCTGAAGCATACACCCGTGATCCTGGTTGCCAGCTCCTACCTCCAGGTGGACGAGAAGGTCCAGGCCCTGTCCGTGGGCGCGGACGACATCATCTACAGGCCGGTCCACGGCGGTGAACTCCGGGCCAGGGTGCGGGCCTCCCTGCGGCTCAAGGCGTACACCCTGCAGCTCCTGGAGGACAAGCAGCGCTTCGAGGAGCTGGTGGGGAAGCGTTCGAGGGAGCTGGAGGAGACCACCATGGGGGTGGTGGCTGCGCTGGAGAAGGCCGTGTCCATGAACGACGAGGACAGCGGCGCGCACATCCGCCGGGTCTGCGAATACAGCGTGCTCCTCGCCGGTGAGCTGGGGCTGGAGGCGGTGGAGGTGGAGCGGATCCGCCACTACGCGTCCCTCCACGACGTGGGCAAGGTCGGCCTCCCCGACGCCATCCTGAAGAAGCGCGGCAAGCTCACGAACCAGGAATTCGAGGAGATGAAGCACCACACGACCTTCGGGTTCGAGCTCCTCACCGCGGCCAACGTCCACGTCATGGCCCGAAACATCGCTCTGTCCCATCACGAGTGGTACAACGGCCGGGGATACCCGGACGGACTGGAGGCGGACCAGATCCCTGTGGAGGCCCGCATCGTGACCCTCGCAGACGTCTACGACGCGATGACCACTGAGCGCTGCTACAAGTCCGCCATGTCGCCCCTCGAGGCTGCGGGGCTCATCGTACGCGCGTCAGGGACCCAGTTCGAGCCCACCATCGTCCGGGTGTTCATGAAGCACCACGCCGGCTTCATGGAGATCCGAAACCGTTTCCAGGACGAGCCCTTGTAGGGGACCTCTCCGGGCCTCTGAGCGGTTGCGGTTTTTTTTATCCTGCGCGCGCTCTCGTGTTATTAAAAGAGGGAAGAAATTTTTTCCTTGTTCCGCAAAGTTTTCAGCCTGGTAGACAGCGGATCCGGGCGAAACCGGGCGCAGGCGGTTGGCATGGTATTTGCTGGTTGGAACAGGATCGGCTCGATCTGGTTCACGGAGGATAACGTGACTCCAAGGTTACGGAGAAAATGGAGCCCTTGGCCCCATCGGCCCGTGCAAAGCGGGTTCTCCATGGTCGAGGCCATGACCGTGCTCGCGATCATCGCGTTGCTCGGCGCGGTCTCGATGCCCTCCATTCGGTCCGGCCTCTCCCACCTGAAGCTTGCCCGCGCTGTGGACGCCTTCGTGAACCAGATCGAGTTCGCTCGCTCCCAGGCCGCTACCCGGAACCGGGCCTACCGGCTCCAGGTCATCAAGGGCCAGGGGACCAGCCGGGGCCGCGTCATCGTGACCGAAGGCTGGGGCACCCTCTGCAACGAGTTGAACTTCGAGTCCTATGGGGGCTTCGAGCCGACGGAGTCGGTGCGGGACATGGACTTCACCACCGACCACCCCTGGGTGATGATCACCAGCATCGAGCCCGACGGCGTCGTCACCCCCAACGAGGACAGCTACAAAGGCCTCTGCTTCAAGCCCGACGGAAGGGTGCTCCAGGTCAGCGAGGGGTCAGATGACGGCGGCTCCACGCTGACGGCCCCGCCGGGCTACGGCGCGGGGGAGGCGGTGTACAGGCTCGTCCTCCTCGGGGAAGGATCCGATTTCGACGCCTCGACTTCTCCCTCCCGTAACATCGTGGTGCCCTACAACGGCATCCCCAGGGTGGAGCAGGTCGTCGCCGAGGAGGAGTCGTGATGCCACCTCGGACGAAACCGCTCCGGCGAACCGAAGCAGGGTTCTCCCTCGCGGAGATCCTCGTGGTGCTGGCCCTCACCACCATCGGCTTCATCGCGATCATCAACCTCCAGATCGGAACATTGCAGGCCCTGACGGCCGCGCGCAATACCACAGAAGCGACGAATCTCGCGGAGCACGTGATCGAGTTGATCCGCTCCGACGCGATCGAATGGGCCGCGGACGGCGTCACCAACGACGCTGCGCGGTTCCCTTATCTCAACGTGGCGGGGGATGCTGCCGCCGATGGGGGGAGCGGTTGGTCCCTCGCCACGTTGAGTCCTGACACTGACCGGAGGGTGGGGAGCCTCGGAGATGCGTTCCTGGATCAGGAACGCAACACCGGGATCCTGAACGAGTTCCCCGCCGACCGGAATAAGCGGTTCTGCGTCTTCTACCGGCTCACATGGATGGTGACGGACTACCTGCTGCGCGCGGACGTGCGGGTGCTCTGGATGCGCGGGCAGATGACGCAGACCGCATACTCGGACTGCAGCTGGGCGAACCCGGAGGCCATGTTCAACGACACATCGCGGGTCTCATCGGTCACGATCCCCGCGATGGTGATGCGGAACGTGTT
>CAZNWW010000045.1:0-13692 GCA_964576155.1 uncultured Myxococcales bacterium
TGGAGGTACTCCGCGTCCGCAATCTTCAGGTCCAGCCCCTGCTCAGCGGCCGCCTCGGCACAGTCCCGGCGGAACTTCTTCTCCCGCCAGACCTGGCGCTCCCGGGAGCGTTGGTCCTTCTCACCGAATCGCCTGACCACCCGGAATGGCTTCTCGGCTCGAGACAGCCAGGCCTTGTCATGGTTCTCGAGGATCTTGCCGAGCGCGGTCCCGCGCTCGGCCTCCACGACCACGATGTCTCCCGGCTGGACCGAGGTCTTGCCCATCAAGTAGGTCCCGGTCCGTCGACTGCGCTCCAGGCGCACACGGACCACAGTGGCGAGGCGACGCGAATCGCCGCCCTTTGCCTCTGCGTCTACACCCAACGCAGCGATGCTGCGATATTCTCTATCCGTTTGTGGGCTCATCCCGCTCCTGTCACCGGCCCACCGCTGAGCTCGGCCAGTCGACCCGCCAGGTGATCCGCCAGGAGCTTCGGATTGGCGTTCCCGCGGACGCTCGCGCCAGTCTCGCGCAAGACTTTGAATATCGAAAGAAGTTTCTCCTGCTCTGCCCGGTCCGGTTCATTCCCCGCTGGCCCCGCCGGCCCCGCCGCTAGTTCGCGCAGCCGGGCCTCCAGCAGGGCCCGGGTCGCCGCGATGAACTGCTCCAGCCCTGCGCGATCGCCGCCCTTCCCGCCAGCGCTGCCCAGGAGCGTGGTCACGTTCCGGAGCCTGTCCGCAGGCGACATCCGTCCCAGGCCCCGCACCAGGTCCAGCCAACCAGCGAGGCCGTCGACCCGTCCCTGCTGGATAAGCTGTCGGGCTTTACCGACACTCCCATCGCTGAGGAGAGCGGCCCGGGCTGCGACTGCCTTGTCTTCGCCGAGACCGACCAGGATGTTGACCACCTGCTCATCGTTCAACGGAGAGAAGCGGATGCGCTGACAGCGACTGATGACCGTGGGCAGCAGGAGGTGCTCGGCTGCAGTCACCAACACAAAGAGGGTCCGCGACGGCGGCTCCTCCATGGTCTTCAGGAGATAGTTGGCAGCGGTCTCGGTGAGCTGGTGTGCGTCGTCGAGGAGCAACACCTTCCAGCCCCCCATCATGGGCGCGTAGGTCAGCTTCGGGACGATCTCCGAGATGTAGCCGGAGCCGGACCGGTCCTTTCCCCCGGAGGCAGGCGGGTTCTTGGGAATTCTGGTCGCTGAGCGGTCGGGGATGAACAGGTCCGGGTGGATGCTCCCCCTGATCATCCGGCAGGACTTGCAGGTCCCGCACGCCTCCCCGCTGTCGCCGGAGCAGTTGAGCGCCGCGACGAACGCGAGGGCGGTGGTCCTCTTCCCGACCCCCTCGGGTCCGGAAAAGAGGTACGCCCCGGGGATCCTGCCCGAGGCGAGGGCACGGCGCAGGACGCGAACCG
This sequence comes from uncultured Myxococcales bacterium, assembly GCA_964576155.1. GTDB lineage: Bacteria > Myxococcota_A > UBA9042 > CAIXZC01 > CAIXZC01 > CAZNWW01. The sequence continues at coordinate 1,405 of CAZNWW010000045.1, forward strand.
GGCGCTCATGGCCATCGATCCGCTCAAACCCCACGGGGCGCTCCTCGCAGGTGCGCCATCTCACGGAGCCTGCGTACGCGCTCCTCCATGGGGGGATGTGTGGAGAAGAACCGTCGAACGCCACCCGCCCTGAAGGGATGCATGATGTGATGGACCGGGGCGGCCCGGGAGTTTCCGGAGGGCCGGATGCTGATCCCGTGGTGGAGATGCTCCAGCGCGTCAGCGAGGGAGCCCGGGTCACCGCTCAACGCGGCGCCGCGGGCGTCAGCGACATACTCCCGGCTCCGAGAGACAGCCATCTGAATCAGCATCGCCGCGATGGGCGCGAGGATCGCCATGAAGAGGAGCCCGAGGATCCCGCCGTCGTCGTCGTCGCTGCGACCGCCGCCGAAGATCATGGCCCAGCGGGCCATGGTGGCGAGGAACATGATCGCGCCGGCCACCGTTGCGGCCACGCTGGAGATCAGCACGTCCCGGTTCTTGATGTGCGCAATCTCGTGGGCGATGACGCCGCGGATCTCCCGTTCAGGGAGCAGGCTCAGGAGGCCTCTGGTCACTGCGACTGCGGACCGGGATGGACCCCGACCTGTGGCGAAAGCGTTGGGGCTGGGATCTTCTGTGATGTAGAGGCGCGGCGCGGGCATGTTCGCGTTTCGCGCCAGCTCCTCCACCATGCGCTCCAGCGCCGGTGCCTCGCCGGGCTGGACTGCACGTGCCCGGGTCATCGCTATCACCACGCGATCCGAGAACCACCAGGAACCCAGGTTCATCACCGCCGCAATACCCAGGGCGATCGTCATGCCGACCCGGCCGGCCGCCAGGCCACCGATGAGCATGAGGAGTCCGGTCAGGGCGCCAAGGAGGAGGACTGTCTTGAGGTTATTTACCAAGTTCATTGGACTAAAGTATCGTTGAAAGGTGTGGTGTCAATCCAGATCCATCATCTCTTCGGCGAGCTCCTGCACCGATCGGTCAGGGTGCCCCTCCGACCATAAACGGAGGTATCGCCGTGCCTCCTTGGTCCCCAGCTCGCCGAGGGCCAGGACTGCGGCCCGAACCACGAGGGGGTCGGCCCGGGCGGTGCGCTCCACGATGGCAGGAATCGCCGCCTCCACGCCCGCTTGTCCGAGGGCCAGAGCAGCCGCTGCAGCGACCCGGAAACGTTCGTCCTTCAGCAAGCCCAGGAGACCGTCACCGCAGGTCTCGACGCGACGATCCCCGCAAGCACGGGCCCAGGCGACGAGGTCGTCGATCCCGTCGAGGCCGCTCCTGAGGTCTGCCAGGGAATCCGACGGGACGGTGCCGAGACGACAACGAAAGGCGAGGGTCGCAGCGAGGGCCTCGAAGGTCTCTGCTGCTACGCTATCCAGGTCCACGTCGACGGACAGGTCCCGGGCGATGTCCACGGATACGGGCTGGCGGAGGGGGCCGTCCATGACCTCCCACAGGGCCTTGACCCCAAGGGACCAGCCGGTGTCTCCCTCCAGAGCCGTCAACAGGTAGACTACCCGAAGTGACCCCGCCGGGCCGTCCCTGCGGGGAACCTCCCGTGCCCGGAGACCCTCCTCGAGCCAGGCCAACGCCCGCTCCTCCGGGACAAGCTCCCCCCCCCCCTCAGCGCGAAGCTCGATGGACGAAATGAAACAAGGATCAACCGCAGGGACCTCGGCCATAGGTGCAGAAACCGGCTCTGCGGGTTCGGTGTACTCGGAAGGCCCTTGCTCGGAACGACAGCCGATCAGGGGGAAGGAGAGAAAGAGGGCCAGAAGCAAGGCGGACTGGTCCCGGAGTCCTGGTCGCAGGCTCCCGGCTTGGATACGTCCATCTCGGTGGCGTTGAGGCATGAGGTGCTGCGCCTCCGGCGACTAGAAGTATTCCTCGTCGACTTTCGCCAAGGTCTGGAAGCGTACGTGTCTTGCGTCGAATCGCAGACGCGAGTCCCCGGTGCCGCCATGACGGTGCTTACCGATGATGATGTCCGCTATCCCCGGCCGCTCGCTCTTGTCCTTGTTGTAGACCTCGTCCCGATAGATGAAGAGGATCACGTCCGCGTCCTGCTCTATGGACCCAGACTCCCGCAGGTCAGCGAGCTGCGGCCGCTTGTCCGCCCGGGACTCGAGCATGCGGTTGAGCTGCGACAACGCCAGAATCGGTACCCCGAGCTCCTTCGCCAGGGCTTTGAGAGACCGGCTGATCTCCGCCACCTCCTGCTCACGGGAACCGGGCGCTGTGTTGCCGGACCCCCGCATGAGCTGGAGGTAATCCACTATGATCATGTCGCAGCGGCCCTCCGCAGCGAGCCTCCGGGCGCGGGCCCGCAGGTCGATTATCGACAGGGCCGGGGTGTCGTCTACGACGATAGGCATGCTGTAGAGCGCATGGACCACCTTGCCCATGAGATCCATCTGGGCCTTGGTGAGATCCCCAGCGATGACCTTTCGTCCGTTGAGTCCCCTCCCGTCCGGGGCCATCTCCGCCGAGAGCGTGGAGATCAGGCGAGTGGCGAGCTGCGGGGAGGACATCTCCAGAGAGAAGATCACGACGTGCTTCCCGCTCTCACGGGCTGCGTTGAGCCCGAGGTTGAGCGCCAGCGCCGTCTTCCCCATGCCGGGCCGCGCCGCCAGGATGATCAGGTCCGTGTCATGGAACCCCCCGAGCTTTTCATCAAGGTCATGGAACCCCGTAGGGATGATGGGGGACTCGACGTCTTTTCTCTGACGGGCCTCCACCTCCTTGATGAGCTGTCGCAGGATATCCTTGAGGCTCAGGTAGGAGGTCCTGAGCTGAACCTGGGAGACCTTGAAGACCTCACCCTCGGCCCACTCGAGGAAGTTGTTGGCGTCGCGGGTGTCCGAGAGGCCCTCGGACACGATGGTCTCCGCGGTGTTGACCATCTTTCGGATCAAGGCCTTCCCTCGGATCGATCGCAGGTAATACTCGAGCCCCGCGCTGGTGGCCTCGAAGCCCTCGATCTCGTAGAGGTAGGATGAGCCCCCGATGGCCTTGAGCTCCCCCATCCGCTCGACCTCCTCCTGTACGGAGACCCGGTCGATGTGTTCGTTCCGATCCGAGAGGCTCATGATGGCCTGGAGGATGATCCGGTTCGCAGGGGCGTAGAGATCGTCAGGCTTCACCTGCTCGACGACCTGGCTGAGGACCGGGGGGTCCTGGATGATCATGGAGAGGACGCTCTTCTCGGCCTCGATGTTTGCGGGGACCCGCCCGCCTGTATCGGTTTGGAGCGCGCACATGCTCGTCCCTCCGGGAGCGTTCAGCTGGTCAGGAGCGGCTGGATCCCGGCCAGGAGTTCGTCGAAGCCCTCGAGATCAAGCTGCTGGATACCGTCCGAGAGCGCGCCTGCAGGCCAATGGTGGACCTCCACCATGATCCCGTCCGCGCCCACGGCCAGAGCAGCCCGCGCCAGGGGGGCCAGGATATCCCGGCGCCCCGCGGCGTGGCTTACATCGACCACCACCGGGAGACCGCAACGTTCCTTTACCACGGCCACGGCCGACAGATCCAGGGTGTTGCGGGTTTCGTGCTCAAAGGTCCGAATTCCGCGCTCACAGAGAATGACCTGATCGTTCCCCGACACGACGAGGTACTCCGCGGCCAGGAGCCACTCATCCACGGTGGCGCTGAAGTGACGCTTGAGGAGCACCGGGCGCGGCGCAGGCCCGAGGGCTTTCAGGAGCTCGTAGTTGTACATGTTGCGGGCGCCGACCTGGATGAGATCCACCAGCGCGACGATCTCCTCGACCTGGGCAGGGGACGTGATCTCCGAGACCGCTGCAAGGCCGAACTCCTTCGCTACCTTTGCAAGCAGGCGAACCCCGTCCATACCCAGGCCCTGGAAGGAGTACGGGGAGGTGCGGGGCTTGAAGCCCCCGCCACGGAGGAGTCGGACACCTCGTGCGGCCAGGCCGCGGGCCGTCTCACGGAGGGTCTCGGGGCCCTCCACGGCGCAGGGCCCGGCGATCAACACCGGGGGGGCCCCGCCGCCTACATCCACGTCCCCCACTGTGATGGTCCTCGGCTCTACCAGGGACCGATCCGCGTCCTCACGATCACGGTCCCGCATGCTCTCCATGCTGGCCGCAATGATCTCCTTGAAGACACGCTCCACCAGCAGGGCCGAATGTGGCTCCGGGTTCTTGAGGAGGAGCCGGCGGATCTGATCCGCCTCACGGACGGGGTCGTAAAGAGGGAGGCCCAGCTCCACCTTCACGTCGCGGATCCTGCGGACTCGGTCCAGGCGCCGGTTGAAGAGCGTTAGCAGGTCCTCGTTTAGTGCGTCAATTTCTGCGCGGAGACCGTCGAGGTCTCGCCGGAGGTCATCGGGGGAACGGCTCATTCGAGCTGTCTCAGTCGGCCAGGAGCTTGTTCAGCTCCGACTGGAGCAGAGAGAAGGTGGGATCAACAGACTCCCAGACGAACATCATGTCATCCCCATCCAGGAGGACGTCCCAGGGCAGGGAGTTCCCACCGATCTGTATAAAGGAGCTGAAGGTCTGCCAATGGGGATCGATAAGCACGTTCATGGGGTCGTAGCCCTGATCCCCGGCGTACTGGGAACAAAAAGCCTGGGAGGGAGGCGCTGCGCCCACGTCCTCGCCGAGAATGAAGTAGATCTCGAGGCCCTGGCCGAAGAACCCCTGGGCATACTCCCAGGCCATGGGACCGTACTCCTTGCAGGCCCCGCACCAGCCGGCGATCATGATGAACCAGATGGCCTTCGCGCTGCCGCAGGAGTCGTGGAGGACGTGTTTGTTCCCAAGGCAATCGTTGAGCGCGAAGGTTCCGACCAAGTCACCGATGTTGGTGCCGGTGCCGCCGGGAGGCGCCGCGCATTCCCCGCCGCCGCCGACGATGCACTTATGCTCGTTGAAGTCGCAGATCTTGCCCTCGGGGCAGTCGGCATATTCTGCGCATTGGACGCATTCTCCCTGGTACTCGATGGGCGTGTGATCCTTGCAGTCCAGGGGCGGATCCAGGCAGTAGTGCTTGGTGAAGTGGCAGCTTGATCCCTCAACGGGGCAGTTGGAGTCGTCGAGACATTCGACGCATTCGCCGCTCCAGAAGAAGGGTTGGTCGTCCGGACAACCGGTGGTCGTGGCCTCACACTGGTTGAGGCCTATATTGCACATCTCACCCTGGGGACAATCGAAGGAGTTCACGCACTCGACGCATTGCCCGTCGTCGGTGACTTTGAGCCATGCCACCTCGCACTCGCAGAGGTTCGCCTTGCCGTTGCACACCAGATCACCCGGGCAGTCCTTGTTGACGAGGCATTGGACGCAGTCGCCGTCGAAGAGGACCGGCGTTTCACCCTCGCAGTCGTCCTCGACGCAGACGCCCGCGCCGAGGTCACAGATCTCCGCGCCGGCGCAATATTCGTCTGCCAGACATTCCGTGCAGACAGCGTTGCACACGTAGTCCTTATCGCAGGTCTCGGACAAGGCGACACAGGTCGCGCTGCAGTCATCGCAGAGCTCTCCCTGCGCGCAGTCCGAGGCATGGGTGCAGCCGATGCACTCTCCGTCGTTCCAGACCGGAGTCGATGCAGGGCAGACGCATGCGAAGTCGTCGGAGCAGCTCTGCGCGGCCGGACAATCGCTGTCCTTGAGACACGCGACGCACATCCCGTCCTTGAGATGGGGCTTGGGAGGCTGGCAATCTATGGACGCCCCCCCCCCGTCTCCCCCATCACCGTCACAGGAACCGACCGCACCAAGGACCAATGCGAGGATGCCGATTCGGAGCAGAGTCTTCATGGAGGAACCTCCCTCGTGTACGGAGCAAATTATCCTGTATCACACGCGGGTATGCAAGTGCGCCCGGCCCCTGCTGTTGGAAAACAGGGTGGTCGCGAGTATGCTGGCCGCCGATCACAACCCTCGTGGAGGGAGGACGGACTCATGCAGCACAGAACCCTCGCCGGAGTCATCACACTTATGGCAATGCTGACCGCGTGCGGCGGGAGCGGGAACACGGGCGGGCCGTCTTTGATCACCGAGATCAAGGACGAAGACGTCGCTGCAGATGGAGTCTCGGAGGACGTCCAACTGGACGCCGGGTATTCGGAAGCGATCCTCGGCGATAGCTATGAGCCCCTCCCAGACGGATTCGAGCCCCCGGCCTGCGAGGTGGGCTCCACGACCTGCATCGACGACAAACTCGCTACCTGCAACGGTACCTGGGGCTGGCTCCTGGAGGCCTGTCCTGAGGGACAGCACTGCGAGGAGGGGGTCTGCGTGGTCGAACTCTGCGAGCCCTACGCTATCCGTTGCGACGAGGAGGGCGGTGTCCAGGTCTGCGGCCCCGCGGGTGAGGGCTGGTCCGAGGCCTTCCACTGCCCCGAGGACCAGCTCTGCCAGGACGGGATCTGTGTCCCCTTGGAGTGCGAACCGGAAGAGGTCTCCTGCGTCCAGGACGCGGTGGTCGCGTGCAACGAGGATGGGACAGGTTGGGATGTAACCCAATGCGAAGTGGAGCAGGTCTGCTTTGGAGGCGTGTGCATCGAGTGCGTCGACGATGTGGACTGTGACGAGGGGCTCGTGTGCGAAGCCGGCCTCTGCGACGCCCCTTCTCTCGAGATCACCTCCGCCTCCCCGCCGGACGGGAAGGTGGACGAAGCCTACGAGGCTGTGATGGAGGCCACCGGCGGCGTCCCGCCCTATGAGTGGATCCTCCTCACCGGCGATCTGCCCCCGGGCCTCGACCTGGACACCGATACCGGGGTGATCTCCGGCGTCCCGGGCATGGCCGGCGACTTCCCGTTCACCCTCGCCGCGCAGGACGCGGCCGAAGCAATCGACAGCCACCCCTACACAGTGACAATCCACGCCGGGAGCGCGACCCTGATCATCACCACGGGCTCTCCCCTCCCGAACGGAGAGGAAGGCGCCCTGTACCAGACCCAGATCACCGCGTCGGGCGGTCTGCCGCCCTATATCTTCGGAATCACTGGCGGCGCCTTGCCGACGGGCCTGGACATGTCGTCGACCGGCACACTCTCCGGGGTCCCGCAGGAGCATGGAACCTTCACGTTCACTGTGAAGGTCTTCGACGACGGCGACCCGGTAGGGGTTGGCTCCAAGGAGTTCACACTGACCGTAGAGATAGCACCGCTGAACATCGTGGCCGACACCATCTACGACCTCTGGATCATCAAGATCGTCGTGCTGCCCATGATCACCGTGGTGCAGGGCATCCCGATCCCCTACTCGACGCAGTTCGAGGCCCACGGCGGCGTGAAGCCCTACCATTGGCAGGAGAACGACATCTCCGGCGCGGTGTCCTGGCTGATCCCCAACGCCGGCCTCCCCGACGAGCTGGTCCTCGAGGAGGATGGTCTCCTCCACGGCGCGGTCACGGATCCATCGAAGGTCGCGGTGCTCACCATCCCCTTCACCGGCATCAGCCTCACAGGGTTCTTCTTCATGGGCCAGGTTACCGACTCCCAAGACCCGTCCGACTCCGACAGCGGCCTCTTCCTGGTGCCGACCCTTCCTGTCTCTTTCTGAAATTCACCCATCGAGCAACCGGTGGTCGGGGCACTGTTACAGGGCTCTCTCGGGTGCGAATGGTATTGCCAAACGACCCCAGAGATGCTAATTGAGCCTGAGGCAAGGTGTCTTTTCTCCGGAGTGTTGTGTGGACGAGTTCATCTGCATTTCCTGCTGGAAGGAATTCTCAATGCTGCACGACGAGGTCGTGCAGCAGCAGGGGAAAGTCGTCTGCCCGCACTGCGCCTACATCCTTCAGGTTGACGCATCAGAGAGCTCGGAGTCGACGAGCGATACAGAGGACGGCATCAAGATGGAGACCGCCTCTCTGGACGCCAAGGCCGGGGCTTCCGGCCTCTCCGAGGTGATGGACTGGGGGAAGTATTCAGGCGAGAAGGACGCATCACCAAGTCCCTTCGCCGCAGACGCAGAGCAGGGGACTGCCCCGGCCTCGGCCCTTGACCGCCTGCCGCCGCCGGACAGTGTGACCGAAGCGCTGCCACCGCCGGACAGTGTGACCGAAGCGCTGCCGCCGCCGGTCGTTAACGAAGAGCACACTGAAGAAATCGGCTTCGATGACCCCCTCGCGGATGAGAAGACCCCGCTCGAACCCGTGGATACGCCGGCGATTCTCCTGGACACCGCAGAGGGCAATCTCACGGACGCCCCCATCGAGTGGCGCCTCCGCACGAGCTCCGGGCTGACCTTCCGCTTCACGGACCCCGACGCGCTCCTCGGCTGGAAGAAAAAGATCAATATATATCGCGAGATGCATGTGTCCCCGGACGGTAACGACTGGGTGGACTACGTACTCTTCGTCAAGCGGTTCGAGGCCAGCGGAGATGCGCTCAAGGCCTTCAGAAGGGCTGGCAAGACCACCGATGAGCTCGAAGTCCCGGACGTACCGCCGCAGTCATCCACCGCGCTCAAGATGGCCGCACCTGAAAGGCCGGTGGAGGTAGAGGAGCCCGAAGCGGAACCCGAGGAGGAGGTGGCAACTGCCATCCCCACCACGCAGTTCACGTTCCGCACAGCGGACCAGCGGGGCTCCAAGGGCAAGCAGATCCTCCTGCTCATCGTGGGCCTGGCCCTCGGCGCAGGCGCCGCATGGCTGGCGCTGACCCATTTCCAGATCATATGACGCGAGCCTCCCGCGGTTCTCAGCTTGCCACACCGCCCGTGCCGACTATCTTAGGTCCGGGAGTGCAACATGAAAGACTATTACAAGCTCCTCGGGGTCGGCAGGAATGCGTCCAAGGACGAGCTTAAAAAGGCCTTCAAAGCAAAGGCGCGCAGGTTCCACCCGGACCGCAACCCGGACGACGATTCAGCGGAAGAACGTTTCAAGGAGATCAACGAGGCCTATGCGGTCCTCTCGGATCCCCAGAAGCGGCGTGAATACGACCAGTTCGGTGCGAACGGGTTCCGCCAACGCTACAGCCAGGAGGACATCTTCCGGAACTTCGACTTCGGAGATCTGGGTGACGCCTTTGGAGGACTCGGCGGCGACATCTTCTCCAGGATCTTCGGAGGTGGACGAGGCGGGGGATCCAGGATGCGCCATGAGGGCGGCCCTTTCGGCGGCGGGGCGCGCCCCATGCGGGGCGGCGACCTGGAAACCGAGATGTCGGTTACCCTCGACGAGATCCTCGACGGCGGGAAGCGCCGCCTCTCACTTCAGGGACCCCGAGGGCTCTTCTCCCTGGACGTCACGATACCCAAGGGGGTGACCACGGGGCAGAAACTCCGAATCCCCGGAAAGGGCCAACCTTCCCCGGGGGGCGGGCCCGCCGGGGACCTGCTGATCCGCATCAGGATTGCGCCCCATGACAGGTTCCGGGTGGATGGGAGCGACCTCACGGTTGCGGTGGACGTCCCAGTGACGACCCTGGTCCTCGGAGGATCTACAGAGGTCCCAATCCCCGGCGGCGGCGGGCGATCACTGAAGATTGCAGCCAGCACCCAACCGGGGGCACGGATGCGAATCCGCGGCTTCGGCCTCCCCGGCCGCAATGGTACACGCGGAGACTTGTACGTTGAGCTGGGTGCGCTCCTGCCGAAGACGCTCACCCCTGAGCAGAAGAGCCTGTTCGAGAAGCTGCGAGAGTTGGAAACGTAGACTCGTTCAGGAGGTTGGCTTGCGGCCAGTGGCGTCCGTGATGGCCTGCTTCGCGAGCTGATCGACCCGCTCGTTCTCCTCTACCCCGGCGTGGCCCTTGACCTTGATGAACCGCAGGTCGTCGAAGGACCCGACCAACTCACGGATCTCAGTGACCATCTCCCGGTTGGCCTTGGGCCGCCAGCCGAGGGTGAGGACGCCGAGGGCGTACGCTGAATCTGTATGGAGATCCACGGGAAGACTGCGATCCTTGACCGCCAGCAATGCGAGTCGGATCGCCTCGAGCTCCGCAGTGTTGTTGGTCCCCTCGCCCAGGTACAGGCTCAACTCCTTCTCACGCTTCTTGAACCGCAGGAGGGCCCCTGCCGCGCTGGGGCCGGGGTTGCCGAAGCAGGCGCCGTCGGTCCAGACCTTGATAGCGGCGGGGCGGCGACGGCGGCGGGACGATCGCTGCCTTCGCGGGGCCGACTCGGTCGGTTCAGTCGGCTCGATCGACTCAATCGATTCAATCGACTCGGGGGCGGTTGGCTTCGGGGCCGCCGCGGCCTTGGCCGCCTCGGCCTTGGCCACCTCGGCCTGCAGTGCAGTCCAATCCCCTTCGGAGATCTCCTCTGCGTTCGGCAGCGCCTCGATGGTCCCAATCCCTGCCTGGTAGGTCCGATCATCCCCGCGCCTGAAGGCCACTTCAACCCTGCCAGTGCGGACCAGGGGCTCCCCTGCGTCGTCTATTCGAACCCAGGCCTTCTGGCGACCCTTGAACCTGTATCTTCTCCAGCCAGACATGGGAGGGATGCTATCAGAACGCATGTCCGTGTGCACACGGGTTCGAACGTCTTGAAAGATCTCCATAGTTGCACTAGGATTCAAGCCGATCTTTGCTCTGATGTAGAGGGAATGTCATGAAGCTCTGTGCCCGGTGTGGTCGGGAGTGGCCCGTGGACGGGAACTTCTGTCCCATAGACGGCTGCGAATTGGTTCCGATTCCTGACGAGAAGAATGACGCCGAGGCGCCGGAGGCCGGGGCTCAAACCTCCATGCCCGACCCCGAGTCTGCGGTGAACGAAGCCCTCGGCGACGTCGGTTGGGACGAGACCTCCGGGGAGGACAGAAAAACTCCCGCACCAGGAAAGGTTCGTGGCCGGGACTTCAGCGAGACCCAGTGGTTCATGGTGGGCGTCGATCCCGAATCTCTGGTGGACGTGTCGGACGACGACGACCTGGAGAACCTACAGGACAAGTATGGGCGAGACAGCTCGATCCCGACGGACGAGCGCAAGAAATACACACTTCGCAGCCAGGAGAAGCTCCCGGACAGCGAAGACGATGAGGGCGGCGGGGAAGGCTGATCCCCCCTCCCCCGATCCCCTAAGGAGGAACCAAAGGTGACAAGCAAGATAATTCAGGACGGGGCGGGGGTGTTCACCTACCAGGAGATCCTGGTGACCGTCGACGTACCCGCGAACGTCGCCGAGCGGCTCAGCAAGGTCGCTACCGCGCTGGCGAAGGTCTCGGACCCGGTCCATATCGACGCATTCTGGATTCCACCGGAGCTCATGCACATGACCCTCCTGCACCTGGGTCGGGTGCGGGAAGACTTGGTGCAGCTTGTCCAGGATTGCATCGATGAGACTGTGAGGAGCGTCCCACCGTTCACCTGCCGGGTCGGACGCATCGACCCTCACGGTAACCCAAAGGCAGTGGATTCCGAGCAGGCCCCTGACGCCCTCTGGGCGATCATCGATGACCCGGACGGGGTGCTCTCGGGCCTCCACGACCGACTCGCAGAGGCTCTCGAGGACATGGGGGTACAGCATCACTCTGCGTCGCCTTTCGTGCCCCACGTTCCTGTGGCCCTCTTCGCCAAATTCCGTAACACCCGCGAGTTCGGCAGCGTGATGTTGGAGCACGAAGGTGAGGATCTCGGCGAAGTCCCGGTCCGTGAACTCGTGATCCTGGAGAACCGCGCAGCGGACGGGCAGAGAGAGCAACCGTTCCGGCCGCTGAAGCGACTCGAGCTGAAGGGAGAGTGACCATGAGAGGAAAGAAGACCTCCAGCAAAAAGATCACAGCCACGACCGATGGCCTGGACGCCACCCTCCAGGCCATCGACCGGCAGTTCGGACACGGCGCTATCATGCGCCTCGGAGAGGCGATACATAAGCGGGTGCCGGTGATCAGTACCGGGTCCATCGGCCTGGATATGGCCCTTGGTATCGGCGGACTGCCAAGGGGTCGAGTCGTCGAAATCTACGGTCCCGAAGCCTCCGGAAAGACCACCCTGGCCCTGCACATCCTCGCGGAGGCCCAGCGGGCCGGCGGCGTGGCCGCGATCATCGATGCAGAACATGCCCTGGATCCGGGATACGCGCGGAAGCTCGGTGTCAGCACCGAGGATCTCCTGATCTCCCAGCCCGATACCGGGGAGCAGGCCCTCGAGATCACCGACATGCTGGTGAAGAGCAACGCGGTGGACTGCCTGGTGATCGACTCCGTCGCAGCGCTCGTCCCCAGGGCCGAGATCGAGGGGGAGATGGGGGACAGCCACGTAGGCCTGCAGGCCCGGCTGATGAGCCAGGCCCTGCGCAAGCTCACGGGCTCCATAGCGAGGACCAACACGGTGGTTATCTTCATCAACCAGATCCGCATGAAGATCGGGGTGAT
>CAZNWW010000046.1:0-13081 GCA_964576155.1 uncultured Myxococcales bacterium
CCCATGACCTGCCGCCGGGGGGCGCCCTGGTGTTTCGGGCCCGCGGGCTGGAGCGGATCTCGGTGGAGGGGACCTCGAAGATCCACGCCGGGGCCACCGCGGCCCGCCGGGATGCGCCCCGGGATCTGCACCCGGGCTGGACATGGTGGCTCTGGATCCTGGCCAGCCAGGTGATCCTCATTGCCTTGCCGGAGGAGGTCTTCTATCGGGGGTATCTCCAGCCCCGCCTTCGCCGGATCTGGCCCGGCGGCATATCGGTCCTCGGTGTCAGCCTGGGCCCGGCGATCCTCCTCACCTCGGTCCTCTTCGCGGTGGGCCACGTGGTGACGATCCCCGCGGCCTTCCGGTTGGCGGTCTTTTTCCCTTCGCTCCTCTTCTGCTGGCTGCGGGATCGCACGGATCACATCGCAGGTCCGGTGGCCTTCCACGTGCTCTCCAACCTGGCGATGTTGACGGTGATGCGGTTCTACGGCTGAGGCAGGGGAGTCGGCAGCGTTACCGGAAGCCAGATGGTCATCCGGGTGCCCTTGCCCGGTACGCTGGTGCACTCCAGGGTGCCCCCGTGGCGCTCCACGATGGTCTTGCTCACGTGGAGACCGAGGCCGGTGCCCGTGCCCTCCTTGGTGGTGAAGAAGGGCTTCCAGATCTGTTCCAGGTGCTCGTCGGAGATCCCCGTGCCGTTGTCCACGATCTGGATGAAGGCTCGGTCCTTGGTGCATCCGACCTGGATGTTCACCCGGCCGTCCTTCTTCTCCACCGCCTGGACCGCGTTGCGGATCAGGTTGATCAGGATCTGCTTGAGCTTGTCCCCGTCCACGTCGATGGCGAGGTCCTGCTCCACGGTGACATCGATGGGGATCTCTTTGACCTCCCGGTCGTAGCGGAGGAAGCGGACCACGGAGTTGACCAGCTGGCCCAGGATCGTGGGCTCCGGGTTGTGCTGAGGACCCTGGCCCGAGGAGAAGGCCCGCACCTCACCCACGATGCCGAGGATCCGCTTGTGGGACTCCAGGATGGTGTCCGAGTACTCCCGGATTACATTATCATCCGGGTAGCGTTGCTGGATCATCTCCGCCAGCATGATCGGGCCCAACATGTTGCGGATCTCGTGCGCGATCCCCGAGGCGAGCTGCCCCACGGACGCGAGGCGCTCCTGCTCAACGAGCCGCTCCTGCACGCTGAGGAGATGGGTCTGGGCCTCCCGGAGTTCGTCGATGGTCCGGCGCTGCCGCTCCATCAAGCGGGAGTTCTCGATGGCCGTGGCCGCGAGGCTGGCCAGGACCGTGAGCAGGAACATATCCTCTTCAGAGAATACGCCGGCCTTGTTTTGGGTGGTCACCTGGACCAGGCCGATCACCCGCTCCATGGTGATCATGGGGACGCACAGCAGCGAGCGGAACCCGTACATCATGATGCTCTGCGCACCTGAGAAGCGATCGTCGGTGCTTGCGTCGGAGGTGAGCACCGCCCGCTTGGAGTTGATCACCTCGCTGATGATGGTGTTGCTGATCTGGATGTCGTCCTGGGTGATCCCTTTTCGATTCCTCGTCAGGATCGGAACAAGCTCCGAGGTCTCGGGATCCATCAGGACCACGTTGACGAAGTCCACCACCTTGAAGACCTGGAGGACGTACTCCCCGACGGTATCGACGATGTCGTCGAGGCCCAGGTTCTTCTGCATGGACATGGCCGCGTCGTAGAGCACCGCGAACTGCTGGGCCTGACGGAGGAGCCGGCCCTGCTGTTGGGCTGCGTCTTCCCCTTCGGTGATGTCGTGGACGTCCGAGATTCCTGCGGCCTTGAGGTAATTGTCCAGGCCCACCCGGTCCAGTTCGGGCAGGGCCATCTGCTCCGCGGAGCGCACGAGCATCGGTTGGCTCGCGCTGAGCTCCTGGGTCACGAGGAGGCGCTGGTTCGTGCTGGAGCCCTTCTTGGTGGGCAGGGAGGCCTGGAGCTCTGTGTTCCCGACGAGGATCACGTCCCCATCCCTGAGGGGGCGTTTCTCCACCCGGATTTCGTTGACGAGGGTTCCGTTGTAGCTGCCCGCGTCCTCGATCCAGTACTCATCATCCTCGGCCCGGATCTCCGCGTGGAAACGAGAGATCTGCGGGTCGGGCAGGAAGAGCTCGTTGTCCTGGGACCGCCCGATACGGGCGCGGTCCTCCACGGTGACGGTTTTGCCGGCCTTCGCTCCGGTCTTGATCGCGAGCTTCAGCATCCCTCGCTCCTCTCCACCGGGAGGCGCACAACGAAGGTCGCGCCTCCGTCGGTTTCGGTCTCCTCCAACGAGATCGTGCCCCCGTGCTCCTGGACGATTCCGTAGGTGATCGACAGGCCGAGCCCCGTCCCCTCCCCAGTGGGCTTGGTGGTGAAGAACGGATCAAAGATCCGGTCCTTCGATGCCGCGGGGATCCCGGGGCCGTCGTCCTGGACCACCATGTCGACGCAGCCGTCCTTCCCGGGCCGGGTCGTGATACGGATCCGACCCCCCGCTGGTACGGACTGGAACGCGTTCTGGAGCAGGTTCACAGCGACCTGCTGCAGCTTGTTGATGTTCCCGTGGGCCCGGGGCGTATCGACGTCGAAGTCTTCGACGATCTCCACCGCCTTCTTCTTGAACTGGGTCTGCACGAGGAACAAGGCATCGGACAACACCCGGGCGAGGTCCACGGGGCCCATCTCGTCCTTCGGTGCCCGGGAGAAGTCCAGGAGCCCGCGCACGATCCGCGCGCAGCGCTCGGTGGCCTTCAGGATCTCATCGAAGTCGTCGATGAGACCTTCGTCCTTCAGGAACCGGACCCGGTTGAGGCCCATCTGTGCGAAGGAGCGGATCACCCCCAATGGGTTGTTGAGCTCATGGGCCGCGCCGCCCGCGAGCTGACCCACGGCGGCGAGCTTCTCCGATTGTACGATCTGGCGCTGGAGATTTCGCTCCTCAGTGACGTCGCGGTAAGAGCAGACGCAGTAGGGGCTCTCGCCCTTGTGGGCCAGGAAGCGGTACGCGTGCATCCTGTACACCCGTTGCGTGGGCGCGTGTTCGAGCTCCACGTGGCCGACGAAGCCCTCGTCCCCGCCGTGGGTGGCGTCGTCTATGGGGCAGCCCGCACAGGGAATGTCGCGATCGAAGAGGACCTTGTGACAGCGGGAGCCGAGGACGTCCCGGATGTTGCAGGCTCCCATCTCGGAGACCGCGATGTTTGCGCGCTGGATGCGGAAGGACGAGTCCACCAGGTGGACCGGATCCAGGATCGCGTCGATGGTGCCCTCGAGCTCCTTCTTCGCGCGCCGGACGGATTGATAGACGCGATCCCGCTCGACAGGGGGCTTCATGGACATGGTGTCGAAGACGTCAGGGGTCATGTCAGAGATCGTACTCCTTCTCCAACGCGGCCAGCTCCTCATCGGAGATAGTGAAGATACCTGTCCCAGTGGTCCTGGGGGCCGGCGTGGCCGCGGAGGCGCCGGCGAGTTGTGCCTGGAGACGCTTGATTGTGTCTGCCTGTTGCCGCACCACCGTTGCGAGGCGCTTGTTCTGTTTCTGGATCTCGTACTCCCTCAGACCCAGGCGCACGGTGACCAGGAGGTCGTTGTTGTCCCAGGGCTTGGTGAGGAAGCGGTAGATCTCGCCCTGGTTGACCGCGTCTATGGCCATCTGCAGTTCAGCGTTCCCGGTGAGCATCACCCTGATGGCGTCGGGACGGATGAGCCGCGCGGTGCGCAGGACCTCGATCCCCGTCATCACGGGCATGGTGTGGTCGCTGATCACCAGGTGGATCTCTTCGCTGCGCAGGATGCCCGCCACCTCCGTTGGGTTGACGGTGCCGAGGATGGTGTACCCCTCGTATTCGAGCAGGCGGGTCAAGGCCTTGAGGATCGGGGGCTCGTCGTCCACCAACAGGATCGTGTAGCCAGCCATGGGTCCTCCTTACGGGCTGTCTCAGCGGAGCTCTGCGTCCAGGACGCAGATGCTCTTGGCCGAGTAGGTCATCGTTGTGCAGGTGAAGCCCTCGCCGCAGTCGAACGTGGACTGGCAGCGCCGCATGCAGACGAAGGCAGCGTCTTTCTGGACGCAGATCGCGCTGAACGGGCAATCAGCGCCGAGGCCGCAGGGGGTCGAGCAGAATCCGTCCGCGCCCTCCGGGCGGTAGCAGCCCCCTCCGGTACATTGCAGGTCGTCCTCGCAAGGCGTCCCGCCGAGGCCCGAGGTCACCAGCGCGCAGGCGTACTTGCCTGAAGCGGGTGGGAAGATGGGATCACCGAAGACACAGGTCATGCCCATGCCCTCGGGGCCGCAGGGCTCTGTTGCCCCTCCGCAGGACGACGCGCAAACCAGAGAGGGCCCGCCCATGTCCACGCAGAAGCCCGCGTCGCAGTACTCGGTGTCCGAGCAGTAGTCGGTGCAGACCCCTTGTTGCACCGACGGGTCCGCAATGCAGACCCCCATCTGGCAGGACTGGTCAGACGAGCAGGGCTTGCCCGAGTCGGAGCAGGTCCCCACCACAGCAAGGTTGCACACCCCGGACTGGCACTCGGCGGCGAAGCTGCACGCGCTGCCGATGGGGAGGCCCGCCGCGGGGGTCGTACACACGTCCACCGGCTTCTCCGATAGATCTTCCCGCTCCTCGCAGACCAGCCCCTCGCCCAGCTCTGCGCAGTCTGCAGTAGACTCGCAGGTGGGGAGGCAGGCGCTCACCCAGCCCAGCCAGATGCAGGCGTGGCCCTCGGGACAGGTGGTCTCCATGTCGCAGCCCACCTTGGTGCAGCGGAAGCCGCCCCCCAGGTGGACGCAGGAGAGATCGCCTGCGCACTCACCGTGATCCTCGCAGGCCGCGCCCGCGGGCAGCTGGTCGTCTCCGACCGGGTAGCAGATCAGCTCAGCGCCGCCGGCCGCGTCCGGGATCCCCTTGCAGCCGTATCCAGGACGACAATCCCCAGGGGCCGCGCAGCGGTCGAAGCAACCCGTACCGTTCTCCAGGAGAGGGAGGCACGCAGCGCCTTCGGTGCAGCCCTCCGCGCCGGTGCAGCCCAGGACGGTGCAATAGCCGCCGGGCCAGTCGAAGCAGACCGCCTCCCCGTTGCAGTCCTTGTCCAGGAAGCAGGCTGCGCCCACAGCGCCGGGGGGCACCGCGTCCGGATTCCCCACCTGCTCCTCGTGGGCGTCCTGCCCGTCTGTCGCACCAGAGACGTCGACCGCGTCCTGGTCCGTCACCACGATATCGTGCTCAGGGACGTCTTCGCCGCCGGAGGTGTCCTTGGGGGGTTTCCAGTTCGGGTCGGGTACGCAGGTGGCGCTGGCGTGGTTCACCTTCTCCCCAGGCTCGCATTTATAGCAGACCTTGAGGACGGGATCATAGGCCTCGTTGGGCTTGCAGGTGATCACCTGACGCTGGGGGCAGCCGCTGCCGAAGGCCGCCAGCAAGGCGATCAGGGATGCGCGTGCGTAGGACATCGATGTTCCGTCCGTGGTGTACCTGTTGAAGTGTACAGGATTCGGCGGAAGGCGCAATTCCTTGTCAGGTTCAACGTGCGGGACGGAGACCCGCGTAGATCGAGAGGGAGCCGCCCCTCTCCACGGTGACCTTGATCTCCCGGGGCAGGTATCCGTCCTTCTGGAACATCACTGAGTGCGGCCCTTCCTTGAGCCAGCGCACCACGGGGGTCTGGAACTTGGTCTGCTTCGAGATCTCGTCGATGAAGACGAACGCGCCCGGGGGGGAGGAGGCGACGAAGACCTTGCCGTACTCCTGCTTCAACAGCCCCTCGAGCTTCTCCACCTCCGCGTCGATGCGCTTGGCGATCTCTTCGCTGGGCTCGTACTGGTTGAAGAGCAGGTACGCGTCAAGGGCCCTGGGGAGGTTCCCCAGCTTGACGTAGGAGGCGGCGATCTTGAAGACGTACGTTGCCTTGGGATAGGTCTGGTAGGCCTTGACGTAGAGGTTGAGCGCCTCCTTCCACTGCCCCTGTCCTGCCAGGTTTTCCCCCTGGCTGAAGAGCATGTCCGCGTCCTCGATGGCCCCGCCCAGCGCGGTCCCCGGGAGCGCGGCCGTGGTCAGGAGCGCCGTCGCCAGGACGATCGTGAGCGTTCGAAGCGTGCGCATGTCGTGTCCTCCTCATCTTCCGCCCGTCTCTACACCGAAAAGGGGCGACTTGTCCACACTACTCGTCGCCGGGTTCGTCGCCGGGTTCGTCGCCGGGTTTTGGGGCGGGCTTTTCGGCGGTGCCCCGTACAATCGAGTTGAAGGTCTCCGGGGGGATCACCTCCTGGAGCTCTTCGAGTTTTGAGAGCACCTCTCCAGCCAGAGGGGATCGGAGCCGCTGCAGGATGTTGTAGGACTGGACCATGTAGCGGAGGGCCTCCCGGGGCTGATCGAGATCGATGCGGGCCAGCCCGAGCTGGGCCAGGGTGCGGGCCTGTCCCTCCCCGTCCCCGAGCTTCAGCTCGAGGCGGAGGGCCTTCTCGTAGTTCTCCACTGCCTTGTTCAACTCCCGGGTCTTGATGTGCAGGTTGCCGAGCTGGTGCCAGGTGGCCGCCATGCCGGCCTCGTCCCCGAGGCTCTCCTTGAGCGCGAGGGAGGCATCGTACTGCTCCTTGGCCTGGTCCCAGTCCTCGTCCAGTTCAGCGAGACGCCCGAGGTGGTGGTAGACCCTGGCGATCCCCTCGTCGTTTCCCTGCTCCTGCTCTATCTCGAGAGACTTCTCGTACAGGCTCCGGGAGCGCGGCAGCTCGAGGTTCTTCTCGTAGACCATTGCCATGCGGCGGTATCCCGCGGAGAGCCGCGGGGCATCGTTCAGCTCCTCGTCGATCTCCATGGCCTCCTCGAAGGCCTTGAGCGCATGTTCGAGCTGCTCGGTCTGATAGTGGAGGAAGCCCTTGAAGGCCAGGGTCTCCGAGAGGCCCCGGGGGGTGTCTGCCACACGCCAGTTCTCCAGGGCCTGTCCGATCCACTCCTGGGCCGCGTGGTGGTCGGCTCGGATCGAGGCGATCTCGCCGAGCATGTGGTAGGTCCGGGCGAGGCCCTCCAGGTCGGAGTTGGCGTAGAAGATCTCCACCGCGCGCAGCAGGAGCAGGCGGGCGTTCTCCGTGTCCCCGCTCGTCATGTTGTTCTTGGCCACCGTCATCAGGTATTGGGCGGAGTCGGTATGCTCGAGGCGTCCGAGGAGCTTGCGGGTTTCGTGCGCGTCCGCGGACGCGTTCCCGGTCGACTCCTCGTCGTCCTCATCACGCATGTCGATGCCGATGGCCGCCTCGGTCACCCCGGGCTGAAGGGGCCAGGCCAGGTAGCCGAGCTTCCCGTCCCAGGCTTCGGGCACTCGATCCGCTAGAATCTTTACCGCGGAGGACAGGGCGCAGAGCACCACACGGTGTCCCTTTCCCTGGCCGTCACTCAGCCCCATCTCCAGGGAGGAGAGGAACTCGTTCGGGATGTCCCGGGGCTCGCCGGGCAACCCCCAGAGCAGGAGGTAGCGGACGCGTCCTTCGGTGGTGAGCGCCTTGTAGAGGCGGGCGCCGTCGTGGTCATCGCCGAGGTCCATCATGTCCCAGGGGATTCGGCTGTAGGCGCGCTGGATCATGTCCAGGCCCCGCTCCCTTTCCACCGGGGAGTGGAAGCGCACCACCAGGAGCCCCGGCGCATCGGATTTGCCCGTCTGCAGTGTCGCACCGAGGTGCTTCAAGACCGCCTTCACCGCGGCCTTCCACTGTTCGGCTTTCGTCATCGGGGTGCTCCCTGGGGGGGGATCAGAACTGGCCTGTGAGGGTGAAGATGAGACTCCATGTGAAGGGTTGGTCCAGCTTCATCCGGTTGCCCGGCTTGTCGATCTCCTCGAGGTAGACCGGGTTGTACTCGTTCTCTTGCTGGCTGTTGTGGCCTGTGACCACGCTGTCGGTGTCCACCGCGGAGTCCTTGCCGGGATCCGCGAAGGTGATGAAGTGGGGCTGGCGCCAGGCGAAGGAGAAGTTGGCGCCCAGCGCGAAGTACCGGATCGGCTGGAGGTGGAAGCCCAGCCAGCCGGAGTAGATTCCGTAATGCTCCACGTCGGTGATCCCGTCGGTGACCGCGTAGACCCCCGCGGCCACGTCCTTGTCGATCTCCTGGATCGCGGCGTTGTAGTCATTGCCGTCGATGTCACCGGACTGGTACTCCTGGATCAGGCGGTCCTTCTCGCCATTGACAGCCCGGGAGTACGTGAAGGTTGAGCAGTTGTTGCCGCAGCTCGCTGCCTGTTGACCCAGCAGCTCGAAGACCTCGGTGTACTCCCGGCCCTCGAAGACGTAGTCGAGCCCGACGCCGAGGTCGATGGAGAAGTGCTGGCCCTCGGACTCGACCTCCCAGGGGATGAACTCGGTGCCGAGCTTGAGGCCGATGCTGTGCCCGGGGTTCACCAGGGTCTGGACGTCCTCGATGCCCTGGTCTGTGAAGGGGCTCTTCTTGGTGGTGGTCCCCACCATGGAGCCGTGGAGATCGAAGTAGGGCTCCAGCCACCAGACCACCCGACGGGATATCGAGGTGTTTATTTCCACCCGGAAGACCCCGTCGCCCACGCCGGTGTTGGACGCTGTGGCTACTTGCGCGGTGGGGATGCGGAACATGAGGCCCAGGAGCCAGGTGGGGTATTTTTTATCTCGGGCGTAGCTGTAGGGGGCCCAGCGGATCCCCAGGCCCATGTTGCCGAGACCGGTGCGTTTGTTCCCCTTGAAGGTGCTGGGGAGCCCCTCCAGGACCAAGGTGTCGATATCGAGGCTGGTCTGGTCTGCCAGGATCACCGGCAGGTTCAGGGCCAGCTCCAGGTCGTGGTAGAGGCCCACCGCGAGATCGAAGTGCATGATGTGCTGGAAGCGGTTCACGTCGATAGCGTTGTACAGGATGTGCCGCTCGCCGCTCGGAATAGGTCCTTCGCGAAGGATCCTGGCGGTGTCGTTGATGTACTGGTAGCGGACGTGGAGGGCCATGCCGAAGGGATGGCCCTCCTCGAAGGAGTCCTGGACCTCGGTGATCTGCGCGGCGCGTACGGGCGCTGTCAGCAGAATCAGGAGGACACCGATGACATAGGCGGAGCGCTTCATGGCTTCTTGTACCTCGATCATATCCAAAGAATAGGGACAGTTCCGCCGCGACGTTATCAGCCACTCCAGAGAGTGTCAAGGTCGCGCGGCCGAGCTGCGGAGGGCCTACAGGCCCGACTGCGTCACCGCAGGATAGCGGTGACCACCGGTCGCTTCTCGGTGCGACGGCGGATCAGGCGCCGCACGGCGGCCTGGAGATCGCTCCGGGCCGCGTCCAGTGCTTCAGCTTGTGGGGTTTTGGCGAGGGCCTCCTCGAGGAGATCCCTGATCTGCTCCTCCACCTCGCCGTCCGGGTCCGGGACCCCGGGCATGTAGATCGCCGCTTCCCCGGGCGCGTCGAGGGAGATGTCCAGGAAGACGACGCCGTTGTAGAGCAGCTTCCTGCGTCCCCGAAGGTCCAGCTCGTCCTCGTCCCCGACCAGGGGGCCGTCCACGAAGAGGGGGCGGATGGGCTCGTGGCCGGCGCGCCGGACCGTGCCTTCCTCGAGGCGGATCACGTCGCCGGTCTCCACCACCAGCGCGCGGGTATCGGTGCAGGCCTCGGCCAGCTCCGCGTGGGCCTGCAAGAAGCGGTACTCCCCGTGGATCGGCACGAACCAGCGGGGCTGCGCGGCCTTCAGGACCGCGGCGAGCTCGTCCCGACGCGCGTGCCCCGATGCGTGGATGGGCTTTGCGGTGCTCCAGACCACCTTGGCGCCCAGGCGGCAGAGCCCGTTGGTCATGCGGGTGATCTCCAGCTCGTTCCCGGGGATCACCTTGCTCGAGAAGAGCACGAGATCGCCATCCCGAACCGAGAGGTGCGGGTGGGTTCCGTCCGCGAGGCGGGCCAGCGCGCTCCGGGGCTCCCCCTGGGATCCGGTCATGACGATCAGGACCTGGTCGTCCCGAAGGGATCCGACCCGGGAGGGATCCACGGTGGACTCGTCCCTAAAGGGCGCGATGCGGGCCCGATCGGCGACCTCGAGATAGGTATGAAGGCTCCGCCCCATGAGACAGATCCGCCGCCCGGTCCTTCGCGCGATCTGCTCGATCTGACCCAGGCGGTTCACGTTGGACGCGAACATGGTCAGGAGGACCCGGCCGTCCCAGGCCGCGATCTCCGCTTCGAGGTTCTCGGCCACCTCCGCCTCGGGGCGCGTGTGTCCCGGGACCTCTGCGTTCGTGCTGTCGGACATCAAGAGGACCACGCCCTCGTCGCCGAAGCGCTGGAAGGCCTCGGCCTGGAAGGGCTCGCCCGCGGTGGGCGCGTCCTCGATGCGGAAGTCCCCGGTGTGGAGGACGATCCCCTGGGGCGTGCGCCAGGCTATGGCCAGAGCGTCCGGGATCGAGTGGGTCACCCGGATCATCTCCAGGTCGAATCCCACGAGGCGCAGGGTCTGGCGGGGGTGCAGCGGGTGCAGATCCGCGTCGATGTCCCACTCCTTGAGCTTGTTGTGGATCAGCTCGAGAGCGAAGGGGGGAGCGTAGACGGGGACCTGCCTGCGCATGAGAAACCAGGGCACCGCGCCCAGGTGGTCCTCGTGCGCGTGGGTGATGAGCAGGGCCTTGATGTCATCGCCCTTCTCCTCGATCCAGTCCAGGTCCGGGAGCTGATAATCCGGCGCCGGGAGGCGCCCCCGCGGGAAACCGATGCCCATGTCCACCAGGATGGTCCCCTCCGGCCCGGACCAGGCCATACAGTTCACCCCGATCTCTCCGAGGCCCCCGAGGAAGGTAATCTCCAATGCGTCAGATGCCATGTCCACCTCCGTCTCGTGGCGTCCGAGACCCTATCCGAAATCCCTCTCCCGGACCAGGGGGAATGCTGGTATGCTCCTGGCGCCATGAAGATCAATCACTCGGATCTCGTTCACGTCTCCTCCTCGATCGACGGGCTCCCGGCTCCCGGGCCGCCCGAGATAGCGATCATGGGCCGCTCCAACTGCGGCAAGTCCAGCCTGATCAACGCGCTCACCGGCAGGAAGAAGCTGGCCCGCACCTCCAACACCCCGGGGCGGACCCGCAACATCTTCTTCTTCCGGGTGAACGACGCTTTGGACCTTGTGGATCTGCCCGGCTACGGCTATGCGCGGGTCTCCAAGACCGAGCGCGCAGCCTGGCAGCGCCTGGTGGAGGGCTACCTCACCGCGCGTACGCCTCTGGCCGGCGCCTGCCTCCTCATGGACGTCCGCCGCCGCTTCCAGCAGGAGGAGGCGGATCTCCTGGCCTATATGGTTCGCCAAGGTGTCCCGGTGCTCCTGGTGCTCACCAAGACCGACCGGCTCAAGCGCACCGAACTGAAAAGAGAGATCGAGCGCTGGGAGCAGGAGACCGCGCCGGGCGCGGATGGGTTCGTCATCACGTCTTCGAAGACGAAGGCGGGGCTTGACGATCTCTGGGAGTGGATTGGGGAGAAGGCGGCACCGCCGGAATGACTGTGGGAGGGGCTTTAGCCCCGAAGAATCGGCCCTGTACCCAAAAGGGCATCAGTTTCGCACGAGCGAACTGTGTCCGCTCAGCTCAGCTACATACCCAAAGGGCATCAGTTTCGCACGAGCGAACTGCGTCCGCTCAGCTCAGCTTCAAAGGGCCTCCCACAAGCTCCTAGCGGTTCCGCTCCCGCAAGTCGCGCTCTGCCTGCCGATTCTCGTCCCGCTCCCTGATCTCGTGGCGCCGGTCGAAGGCGCGCTTGCCCCGGGCGAGGCCGATCTCTACCTTGGCGCGGCCTCCCTTCAAATAGATCGACAGGGGCACCACGGTGTAGCCCCGCTCGTCGATGCGGCGGCCGATTTTTTTGATCTCTGTCTTGTTCAACAGGAGCTTGCGCTCCCGTGTGGGCGCGTGGCCGAAGTGGGAGGCGAACGCGTACTCGGCGATGTGGAACCCCACCAGGAAGAGCTCCCCGTCCCGATGCACGACGTGCCCGTCCATGAAGCTCACCTTGCCCGCCCGAATCGACTTGATCTCGGAGCCCTGGAGCACCAGCCCGGCCTCGAAGCGCTCCTCGACGGAGTAGGACCGAAAGGCCCTGCGGTTTGTGGAGATGATCTTCTTCCCGTCACTCATGGCCTGCGCATCCTACCACAGGTTGACGCACCCATCCTTCGTCGCTATCCTCCGGCCTGTTTCGAGTGAGTATCTCTGGAGAACAGACCCTACGAGGAGGTAGAACATGCTCCGTAAGTTCATCGCCATTGTCTTCGCCCTGACCATGATCATGGGTGCCGTTGTCGTTCAGGCCCAGGAATGTTCCCATAAAAAAGAACCTGCCGGCTGCGCCGGGGAGAATCCCGAAGTAGGGAAGGACAAGTGCATCTGGTCCTGGAAGGGGGTGAGCTGGACCCTCAACGAGAAGGACGGCGCTATCGTAGCGCAGGCCGAGGTCCCCGGCTGCGGCAAGCGCTCCATGGCGATCCGCACCTCTATCGCGGCCAAGGTCCCTACCTGCAAGGAAGGCGCCTGCGGCTGCGGGGGCTGCCCCTTCGGCGCCGAGGGCGTGAACTTCGAGGTGAAGAACGAGGCCAAGGCCCTCTTCGTCACCGCGACGGGCGCCGCGGACAAGCTGGCCGCCTACAAGGCCGTTATGGAGAAGAAGATCGCCAATGCCAAGACCGGTGAGGGCTGCGGTTGCGGCAAGGACAAGGCCGAGAAGAAGGCCGGCGGCTGCGGCGGTCACAAGGACGGGGCCGTCTTCAAGCCCAAGGGCGAGAAGAAAGAAGGCTGCGGCTGCGGTGGCCACAAGTAACCCCTCCCGTCATCCCGAGCGCAACGCTCCCTTCCCGTCATCCCGAGCGCAGCCGAGGGACCTCAGGGGTTGCATCCATTCCACTTGAGGTCCCTTCGACAGGCTCAGGGCAGGCTCTTCGACTCCCTTCAGTCGCTCCTAAGAAACTCCCCGGTTGAGATGCTCGGACACAACCGCACCGTACTTCGAGCTTGGTACGGCGCGCTCTCTTCCCCCCTTGTTGGGGGAAGTGCCCGGAGGCGAGCGCAGCGAGCCGGAGGGCGATGGGGGCGGGACCCCGTGCAGAGAGCTCA
>CAZNWW010000047.1:0-12820 GCA_964576155.1 uncultured Myxococcales bacterium
GATCCGAGTCCTCGCAGCCGCCGTCGAGGAGCGGCCCGGACTTCACTCTCATGCACCAAGACGCAGGAGCAGCGGATGGGAGGACTCCTGCAGACTCCCACGCCCCCGAGGACACACATCAGCCGCCTCCCGTGCCCACGGGTCCGCCACCGGCGACGCCGCTGAGCGCGGCCGGGATCCTGACCTCCCAGAACTACAGGCTGCACCTTTTCGTGGGCCCCGCCGGACCCGTGGGTCGTGCATCATCGTCCAGCTACCGTCTTCGCCTGGGCGCAGGGCCTGCGGCCCGTCCAGTCGACATGGAGGAACTATGAATCGAGGGATCCTGCTGAGCCTCCTCCTCCTGGCGCTCCCCCTGTCTGCCCGTGCAGAGGCGCCACCCTACTACCCGGTTCAAGGGGTGCTCACGGATGCCGGGGGGGTACCGATTGACGACAGCGTCACGATGCACTTCGCGCTGTACGAGTCTGAGGCCTCACCGGATCCCATGTGGTCGGAGCAGCAGGTGGTGGACGTCGAGGACGGGGTCTTCATCGCCTACCTGGGCTACGTCGAACCCCTCTATGCGCCTTTCTTCATGGACAACGCCAGCCTGTGGCTCGGGATCACCGTGGGGCAGGACAAGGAGATGTCCCGCGTCTACCTGGGCTCGGTCCCCTTCGCCGCGTACGCTGAGCGGTGCGGGGTAGCGCCGGTTCATTCCCACCCACCGCAAGACGTTCCGGGCGCAGTAGCCGGACCCCAGGCCTGCCCCGAAGGCCAATCCGTCACCGGCTTCGGCGGGGACGGCGGGGCGCTGTGCGCCGTGATCTCGGGCGGCGGGACCTACACCGGCCAGGACTTCGCGCTCAGCGGCAAGACCTGCCCCCCGAACACGGGCATGGTGGGAGTGGACGTGGCGGGGTATCCGGTCTGCGGCCCCGCCGGCAACTACTCCGGGGCGGACTTCGCGCTGAGCGGCCAGGATTGTCCGTCGGGATCTGTAGCGACCGGGATCTCGTACTCCGGGTTCCTGGTATGCGAGCCCAGCGGAGGCGGCGGTCTCCAGGGGAGCGGCACAAACGGACGAATCCCGAAGTTCGGATCCAACAACACCCTCTCCAACTCGATCATCCACGAGTCCAGCAACAAGATCGGGATCAATGACACGAGCCCATCCCGGACCCTGGACGTCAAAGGGGACCTCCAGGTCACGGAGGACTTCTATTGGGGCGGCAACAAATTCAGCTCCAGTTCCTGCCTGGTCGTCGGCGGGACCTCCTGCTTCACGGCCTGCTCACAGCACAGCATGAGCTGCTACAAGGCCTTCCGAATCGACGGAGAATCCACCAGCGAATCCTGCAGCCAGTCCGGCTTCAAGTTCTGTTGCTGCAAGAACTGAGTTTTGATCAGCCTCCTAAGGAGCGAACCATGGACCTTCTCCTGACCGACGACCACAGGATGATCCAGCGCGCCGCCCGGGAGTTCGCTGCCCGGGAGATCGTGCCCCGCGCAGCACGGATGGACCAGGACGAACGTATGGACGACGCCCTGAGGGCGCGGCTGGCAGAGATGGGGTACTTCGGATTCTCGATCCCACCAGAGTTCGGCGGGGTCTTCACGGACTATCTCACCGCTACCCTCATCTCCATGGAGATCGGCCGCGGCTGCGCGGCCACGGCTACGTTCCTGGGGGCCTCGGCCGGCCTCTTCGGCGGCAACCTCGCGGCGCACGGCACCCAGGATCAGAAGGCGCGCTACCTCCCGACGATTGCGACCGGGGAGCGGTTGGGGTGCCTCGCAATGACAGAGCCCGGCGCGGGCTCAGACGTGTTCTCCCTCTCCACCCGCGCGGTCCGCAAGGGCGAGGTGTACGTCCTGAACGGAACGAAGACCTTCATCTCCAACGGGCCCATCGCGGACCTGGCGCTGGTCTACGCCACCCTGGATCCGAAGCGCGGGAAGCAGGGCATCGGGCTGTTCATCGTGGAAAAGGAGTTCAAGGGCTATACCGCGGGGCGGACCTTCGAAAAGATGGGACTCAGGGCCTCCCCGACCGGTGAGATCGTCCTGGAAGACTGCGAGGTGCCCGAAGAGAACCTGGTCGGGATGGCAGAGGGGCTGGGCTTCCAGCAGATGGTTACGGGGTTGAACGTGGAGCGGGTTCTCTGGTCGGCGATAGCGGTGGGCATCGCGCAGGCCGCGTTCAAGTCTGCGTTGGAATACGCGTTCGAGCGTGAGCAGTTCGGCAAGCCCATCTTCCGGTTCCAGCTCGTGCAGGACATGCTGGCCCGGGCCTCCACCGACCTGACACTGGGCGAGCAGACCTGCCTCCTCGCCGCGCATCGACTCGACCAGGGTGGCGCCGGAATGGCGTTGGCCGCGGCCCGGTGCAAGCTGTTCTGCACGGAAATGGTCAACCGGGTGACCTCCGACGCACTCCAGGTCCACGGCGGATACGGCTACATGCGGGACTTCCCGCTGGAACGTTACGTGCGGGACGCCCGTGTCTTCGCTATCGGCGCCGGAACCAACGAGATCCAGAAGCTCCTCATTGCGCAGCAGCTCGAGGCGATGCGAAAGTAGCTGTCTGCCTCGTGCTCCTCAATGGTCTATCTCGTTGCTCTCCGCTGAATCACGAGCTACCATGCCTACTGTAACTACAATTCGATTCTTCGGGAGGAAGTGGTGGCACTACGTATCAGCACCGTCGCCCTGGTCTGTTGTCACCTGCTGCTCACGCCCCGTCCGCTCTTCGCCGCCGGGTGCGAGGAATCCTCGGATTGTCCCGAGGACCTCGTATGCTACGACGAAGAATGCCACGCCGTCCCTCCGGCCTGCGCCACGTTCTGCCAGAAGATGATTCCATGCATCGACACGAGCGGCAAGATCTGCGAAGGGGGCGTCTCCGCTGGAATCGACGGCGGTGGAGCCCTCGACTCCTGGGAGTACTGCGACACCTACGAGATCCCGGTGGAGGAGTTCCTCGATGAATGCCTGTCGGAATGTGCGTTCTCCTTCGACCAGCCTGGAGATGACGGCTGGATGGCCGACCTCATCGAGTGCATGACGGCAGCTGAGTACGACTGTGACGCGATGGACGGGTGTCTCGAAGCGATCTTCGAGGACTACAACTACGAGTAGTACGGCGACTACGGCGGTTACTACGGCGACTACGGTTACTACGGCGACTACGGCTACTACGGCGATTACTACGGTTACCAAGGCGACCACGGCATGCCGTCCGGCGATTACGGCAACGGCGATCACGGCTACGGGGGCGACGTCGTAGGAGGCGGAGAGGACGCGTCGGGCGAAGACTCCGGGAACGGCCAGGCCGAGACCATCGGCGGTGACGACACCCCTATCCCGATCGGCGACGATTCCACGAATCCCAATGGTGGAGCAGACGACACCCCCGGCGCCGCGGACACGAAGCCCTCCGGAGGGACGGGCAAATCCGGTTCCTCCTGCACGGCCTCCGACGCCCCGGGTGGGGCACTCCCGCTGCTGTTTGTCTGCCTGCTCCTGGTGATGAGGCGCCGGCAGTCCGGTGTTGTGGCCTGATCTGAGAGATTCCGTGTTGGAGGTTCGGAGAGAACACCAAACCATCGACGCCGTTGCCGTTGCTGTCTGACGATCCAACACCGGTCCAGGACTCTCGTCTCTGCACGGGGTCCTCCCCCCTCCGCCGGCTTTGCCGGCACCTCCCCCAACAAGGGGGGAGGGTTCATGTTGCTCAACCGAATGTCCTGCGCGGCAATCAACCGCTATGTCGTTCAAGCTTGGTACGGCGCGCCCGCTTCCCCCCTTGTTGGGGGAAGTCCCCGGAGCCGAGCGAAGCGACCGCGGAGGGGGATGGGGGGCCGCCCCGTGCAGAGACGTTAGTCCCAACCAGTGTTGGATCGTCAGCCGTCACCGTCGCTGTCGTCGTCACCGATCCCAGACGTGAGCGTGCGAACGTCTTCCTCTGGGATCAGTAGTTGGCGACGACCATGATGCAGGCGTGGTGGACCACCGTCTCGAACTTCGCCTCGGCGAAAGCGATGATCTCGTCGTCGAAGGAGCCGTCCTGGAGCCAGATGACGGGGAAGCGGATGGGATCGAGGTTTTCCAGGACTGCGCGGGTGATCTTCGGGGGGGTGACCATGTCTACGATGTGGATGGGGTCCGGGAGATCTGCGGGGCTGGCGTATACGGCCAAGCCCTGGATCTCGTCGGCCTTCGGGTTCACGGGGAGGACCGTGTAGCCCTTGCCCTTCAAGTTGCCGGGGATGATGTTACCGTACTTCTCGGGGTTGTTGCTGGCGCCGATCACTGCGATGCGGGTTTGAGGGCTTTTTACTCTGAGGCGATCCAGGACCGCGCCGGGGATCGGGGGCTGCGTGTTCACGCTCAGCTCTCGGCCTCGGCCGCGATGGAGCGATCCGGCACCGGGGCACGCCAGCCCTGGTTGGCCAGGTCCGCCATGGTGGTGTTCTGCAGTACATCGAGCGCGGCTTGGGAGGCCCGCATGATGGTGCTGTGGATCAGGCAGGCGTCCGTGCCCGGGCAGTTGCGGGCGTCGTGTAGACAGAAGTACTCGATGGCGTCCCGCTCGATCGTGATGATGATGTCTGCGATGGAGATCTCCGCCTGGGGCCGCCCGACGCGGAATCCCCCGTTCTTCCCCCGCTTGGACACCAGGATGCCCTCCTTGGCCAGCTTCTTCAGGATCTTCACCATGTAGGACGACGAGACGCAGAGCATCTCTGCGATCTCCGGGGCCTGAATCGGGCCCTCTTTGCTGCGTGTCGACATGAACCACACCGCATGGATCGCCATCTCACTCGACATCGTGATTTTCATTCATCCTCCTGCACGGATCTGGAATTGTTGACCATTGCCATACCATTCGTCAACAATTTGCTTTCCCCTCGGGTTGCTGAGATTGAGGTTCCGATCTATTCTTGGCGTCCGCAGAGGAGGGAAACGTGCCCAAGGATACCCACTGTCCAACTCTCGACGCGATCTTCCGTCCGAAGAACATCGCGATCATAGGCGCCTCGAAGAAGGTCGGCAAGATCGGCCGGGAATTGGTCCTGAACCTATTCGGATACGAGTTCGAGGGGACGATCTTTCCCGTGAATACGCGGGAGAAGTTCATCTCATCCACCAAGTGCTACCCGTCCCTGGAGGCGATCCCCGATCCCGTGGACATGGCGGTGATCTCCGTCCCCAAGCGCCAGGTTCAGGGGGCGCTGGAGGACTGTATTCGCAAGGGCGTGCGGGGGCTCGTGATAATCACCGCGGGCTTCAAGGAGACAGGGGAGGCCGGCGCGTTGGAGGAACGGGAGATCCGTGACAAGGTGCGTAAGGCCGGAATGATCGCGGTAGGCCCCAACTGCATGGGGGTGATCAACACGGATCCCGAGGTGCGGATGAACGCGACCTTCGGCCCCTGCCAGGTGCTGCCGGGCAACGTGAGCTTCCTCTCCCAGAGCGGCGCGCTGGGGGTGGTCCTCATCGAGCAGGCCACGGAGCTGGGTCTGGGTCTCAGGATGTTCGTCTCCCAGGGCAACCGGATGGACGCGTCCGCTGACCAGTTCCTGGAGTACTGGCACGAGGATCCCGGCACCGACGTGATCCTGATGTACATCGAGAGCTTCGGCGCGCCCCGGTCCTTCCCGCGAATAGCGCGAGCCGTGGCCAGGGAGAAGCCCATCGTGGTCCTGAAGAGCGGTCGCACTGCCGCTGGTGCCAGGGCAGCGTCGTCCCACACCGGCGCTCTGGCCGGCACGGACGCGGCCTACGCAGCGCTCTTCAAGCAATGCGGCGTCTATCGGGTCTCCTCCATCGAGGAGCTCTTCGACGTGGGCAAGGCCTTCGCGTACCAGCCGGCCCCTGCCGGCTCCGCCGTGGCGATCCTCACCAACGCGGGCGGGCCTGCGATCATGGCCGCGGACGCGTGCGCCAGCCTCGGTCTCAGCCTGCCGGACCTCGCAGAAGAAACCAACCGTTGCCTCGAGGATTTTCTCCCTCCAGAGGCCGCCATCCAGAACCCGGTGGACATGATCGCCAGCGCGACCCCGGAGAGCTACGGGGTCTGCATGCGCGCCCTGGTGGACGACCCGGGGGTGGATACGGTCCTGGTGATCTTCGTGGCGCCCCCTACCGTAGACCCCACCCAAACCCTGGACGCTATCGCCAAGGTGGCCGGCGGGTCCCATGGGAAGACCGTGCTGGTTTGCCTCATGGGGCGCCTGGAGCAGCTCGCCCGCACGGAGCTCCTCCGGAAGCAGAAGGTGCCGGTCTACGTCTACCCCGAGTCCGCGGTGCGGGCCTTGTCCGCGCTGGTGAACCGGGGGGAGTGGCTTCGCAAGCCTTCCGGGGTGGTTATAGACGTGTCCGTCGACCGCGGGGCAGCGCAGGCGGCCCTCGGGGCCGCCATGGCGCGGGGGGGCGGCTACCTCCGGGATGACGAGGTGCAGTCCCTTCTTGCGGCCTACGGGATCCCCCTGGCCCGGACCCGGCGTTGCCGAACCGAGGACGAGACGGTGGCCGCAGCGAACGAGCTGGGCCTGCCGGTTGTGATGAAGATCTCCTCCCCGGAGATCGTGCACAAATCCGACGCGGGTGGCGTGTTCCTGAGCCTGCGGAGTGAGCTGGAGGTCAGGGGTGCGTACCACCGGATCCTCGACGCGGCGAAGCCGCTGCTGTCTTCTCTGGACCACTTCGGCGTCGTGGTGCAGGAGCACGTGGACGGGGGTCTGGAGACCATCATCGGCATGACCGCTGACCCGAACTTCGGGCCGCTGATCATGTTCGGGATCGGGGGGATCTACGTGGAGATCCTCAAGGACGTGGTGTTCCGCCTCTGTCCGATCACGGATCTCGACGCGGACGAGATGCTCCGGGAGCTTCGGAGCTTCCCCCTCCTGACCGGGGTGCGGGGCACCGAGCCGGCCAACCTGGATTTCCTCAAGGAGATGCTCCAGCGGGTCTCGCTACTGGTGAGCGATCATCCCGAGATCGCCGAGCTCGACATCAACCCCATGAAGGCCTTCGAGGCGCGGGATCGTTGTGTAGCGGTGGACGCGCGTGTGCGGGTGTCATCCTGAGCGCAGCGTAGCGGAGTAGAAGCCTTCGGTCAGGCATCGCCATGCAACACCTGAGGTCCCTCGGCTTCGCTCGGGATGACGAATCAGGGACGCTCCAACACCGTAACGCACAGCAGGGCGCGTTCGCTTTGATCGGTGAGCGCCTCGAGCAACGAGATGGCTTCCGCCGTGCTCAGCTGCGCGCCCGAGTCTTCGATCAACTGACGCCGCAGCGCCGGGTCCTCCAGCAACGCGAGCCCGTCCCTGAGGTGGGCCGCGGGGGGCAGGTCACAGCGCTCCAGGAGGGCCAGGAGGTGCCGCTCCCGTGTGGCCGGGGGGAGGCTGTCCCGGAGGGCCTTGGAGCGGCCGAGCCACTCCCGGGCCTGCGCGGCGTCCAGGCCCTGGAAGAGGGGAATCAGGGCGGCGGCTCGCCAGGCCGCATCGGGGATGGTCTGGAGCGCGGCGCGCGCTCCAGACCGGTCCCCTCGAGCGATTGCGTCCTCTGCGTGCCGGGCTCGGCAGGCGCCGACGAGGTGAGGATCATCCGAATCTTTGCAGGCGCCGGGCGGCAGCGTCTTGCGGGTCACCTCGGGGTCTTTCCCATTCACGCGCTCGAATGCACGCCGTAGAGGGACCTGCGCGGTCGTGGCCTCGGTGTCCTTGAGGGCCTGCTGGGCGAGGTCGGGGAATCCCTGGTTCACCCAGCCCCACGCGGCGGCCTCCAGGACCTCGGCGCGGCGGACGGGGTCCGCCACCGAGTCCGCTCCTACCAGGGCCGCCTGAGGTCGCTCTGCGGCGAGGCGCACCAGGGCTCGGGTCCGGGCCCAATCCCGGAGATGGTCTTCGATGGCGTCCAGGCCGTCCTCGCCCTGCTCCGCCCCGACCTCGGCGCCGGCCTCGTCCCGGAGGGCCTCGTCCCGGATCAAGGAGATCCAGACCGCGGCCGCATCCTTGTCCTTCGTGGCGAGGTCCCGAGCGACGTGCAGCGCGGCGCGATCCCCCCGATCACCGAGGGCCTCGTGGCAGGCACGGGCTGCTTCGGGGTTCACCAGGGCGAGTCCTCGGGCGCACCGTCCCAGGAGGCGCCGCGTCGCAGGCTCGGGGAGGTCTGCGAAGGCGAGAAACGTCGGCATGTCTTTGGGCTCGAGGGAGGGGGCGAAGTGCGGCACGAGGTCTGTGAGCGCGTCCTCCCGGGGGGCCTCGGGGAGGGCGAGGACCAGAGCCGCTGTCCCTGCGAGGTCCCGCCGGGCCCACGCGACGAGGAGGCGGCGCGTGAGGACATCCCGCCTGGACGACGGGGGCGCCGCGCCCAGGGCGTCCAGGCCCGCCCGCAGCATGGTCTCTTCATCCTTCGAAGGCGGTATCTCAGGGTGGAGGGAAGCGATCAGCCCATCCCGTGAGAGCGGCGCCACAACCTCGGACTTTATTGTATCTATATCCGTCCCTGTCCCCGTCTCCGCGCCCGCATCTTCCGAGCTCGAGTCCGAACTCGAGTCCGAACTCGAGCCCGAATCCTTCGTCCCGATCCCCGTCCCTGGCTCCGAATCTTCCTCCTGTCCCCACGCGCGCTCCGCCAGGGTCGGCTCCTTTGCCGGTTCGCGGCACCCGATGAACGAGAGAAGACCGAGGAGGACGAGGGAGTTGCGGAGGCTCACTGGTCTTTGTAGAGTTCGGAGCCTGTGACGGTCTGGTAGGCGCCCAGGTGGTGGACCTGGATGCCGCCGAGGAGGAGGACGCGGCCATCGCTGAGGAGCGATGACGTGTGGTCCCAGCGCCCTGCCACGAGGGGTGCGGGTGAACCGATCTCGATCTGCTTGGAGTGGTTATGGTTGATGTACTCGAAGATCGTCTCGTAGGTCCCGGCGGTCGTGGTGTTGGAGGTGAGCCCTCCGGCCAGGAGGACCACGTTCCCCGGCAGGGTCGTGGCGGTGAGCCCGCCCCGAGGGATCTTGAGCTTGAAGTTGTCCACTACGTCCTGGAAGTCCTCGCTCTTGACGTTCCACACGCAGATGTCCGATGTCGGCTGGGTATGCGCGATGTCTGAGAAGCCCCCGACGAAGTAGAGGAACTTCTGGCCCGGCACCAGGGTTGCTGCGTGCATGGTTTTGGCCTTGGCGGGAGCGCCCGCAGTCTTCTCGTTCTCCGAGACGCAGAGGTCGTAGGGCAATTCGTCGAAGGCCGGGGTCTGAAGGGTGAGGTCGAAGAGCTCGTAGGTGGACTTGACCCCGGTGTCGTCCTCACCGCCGGCGATGACGATCTTGTTGCGGCTGTCCTTGATCCCCTGGACCAGGGTGGCGGTGTGGCGCCAGCGCGCCCCGTCCTTGAGGACGCCCGAGCCCACGGTGCCGTCGGCCTTGTTCCAGATCTCGTACTTGTCCGAGCCGCTGCCGAAGCCGCCGGCGAGGAGGATGAAACCATCCCCGATGTCGCTGAAGAGGGTAGCGGAGTGCCAGGCCCGGGTGAACTGCATCGACAGTCCGGGGGAGAAGGTCCCGGACAAGGGGTCGAAGATCTCGACGGTGCTCAGGGCTTCCTTGTTGTCACCGATACAACCGAAGAACGCGATCTCGCCGGAGGGCAGCTCCACCGTGGCCGCGAACGCGCGACCCTGGCCCAAGGTCTGGGCCGTCCCGAAGCCCACAGGCGCAAACTGGCCTGATGTGGGGTCGAAGGTCTCCGCGGTGTCCAGGACCTCGTTCAGACAGTCCACGCCGTCCCACTCGATGCAGCCGTCCTTGAACTTCGCGCCGCCCGCGATGAGGACCCGGTCGTCGAACATCACCTGGACCGCGGCCCCCCAGCGGGTGTCGGTGGGCATGGTCTCGCTCCCAAGGGTGTCCACAGAGGGCATGGTGGTGTTCAGCTCCTGCATGAAGAGGTTGACCGTCTCAGGATCTTCGCCCTTCTTATGGCTGAACGGGGGCGTGCAGCCGCCGGAGACGGCCTCACCGGGTATAGGCGTGCCGTCGTCGCTGTTCACCAGCGGGAGGCACTCGAGGCAGACCATCACCTCATCCCCGTAGGGGAGGGGCTCCAGGGCCGCGGTGCCGTCGACCTCGAGGACGGTCTTGCAGTCCTCCTTGCCCCCGGTGGAGAAGCAGACTCGGACGTAGTGACAGAACTCGAAGGGATCGTCATCCGGGAACTGCACCGGGTCGGGCACGACGACGTTGACATGGGTCCCGAGGGGGAAGTCGGAGCTGGTGTCGCCGCAGGCACCCGCCAGCAGACCCAGGATGGTAAACAGGAGGACAGGTGAAGCGCGTCTCATGCCCCTCTCTCAATGTTCCGCGTGCCGGGGGGCCCCGGGGAGCTACCAGCCGACAGTGGCCGAATATCCCGAGGTGCCGCCGCTGTTCAGCGAGTTGTATAACAGATAACCGCCGCCGGCGATAGCGCCTGCTGTGGCCACACCGATGCCGGTCCAGAACCACCATTGCTTGTGGATGGGCTTGCTCAGGCCTCTCTTCTTCTTGGGGGGAGGCTGGACGATGTCCGCGGTGCCGGTGAGGCCCAGCTCCTCCTCCGTGGCGAAGATTGAGGACAACTCTCCATAGTCCTCCTTCTTTGCGGTCTCTTCGGTGCGGGAAGGCAGCACCGGGGTCTTCTCTACCCGATCCGGGGTGACCCGGACGGGCTCGACCTTCTTCTCGGGCCGCACCACCACGACGGGGGTGGGCTCCTTCTTGACCGTCGTCGCCTCGAGCCTGGGCTCGGTCTTCACCACCGGGGCGATGACCGGCTCCGGCTCCTTCTTCACTACCACCACGGGCACCGGGGCCACTTCGGGCTCGGGCTCCTTGATCAGGTAGACCGCAGGCACGTCCTGCACCACCCGATCCTTTGGGAAGGTGCGCAGCGCGGTGTCGAGGTTGGCCTCGAGGTAGAGGAGGTAGACGGACAGGTTCGCCAGGTCAGACGCGAAGGAGACCGGCTCGATCTCCGCGGTGGCCTTCCACTCCTGCTTGAAGAGGAAGAGGGTGAGCTTCGTGCCCTTGCCCTCCATGCTCACGTATCCGAAGAGCAGGTAGGGGACGTCGGCCTTCTGAGCGAAGCTCGCCGCGGCCTGGTTGAACTTATGACCGTAGTCTCCCTTCTTCGCAAACTGGTAGACGTCGAACACGAGGCGGTCCATACCCGCGCCCATGCTGGCGCTCTTCTTCTCCGCGGGCTTCAGGGTGGCGACGAGCTTCTTGGTGCGCCCCTTGGAGGGGACGCCCGTGGTCTTGGCCCAGATCTGGAACCCGTCCTTGATCACCTGGACGTAGTGCTTGCCCCGCATGAGGCCCTTGACGTCTACGCCGCTCTGGCCCGGGGAGAGGGTCCCCTTGAGGAGGCCGTCCACGTAGACCTTCGCGCCGTCGCCGGGCGCGGCCTCGATGCGCAGGGTCCCGGTCTCCTTCTTGGCGAGGAGGTTCTTGAGCTTGTCGAGGGCGGCGACGAAGTCCTTCGGGTACTTCTTCTTGTCCACCACCAGGGTGGGGCGCCAGACGATGACGTCCTTGAGCAGGTCCTCGCCGTTGTCCTTGTACCCGGCCTTGAAGAACGCGATGGACAGCTGGAGGGAGGAGTCGACGAGCTTCTCGTAGTCCTTGAGATCCGTGTAGTGATCCTCGTAGATCTTCCGGGCCTGCATGAGGGCCTCGATGGCCTTGGCGTATTCCTTCTTCTCGATGTGGTCCATGCCCTTCCAGAGGAGCCCGTTGGCCTCGTCGAGCCAGGGCGCCTGATGGGCGGCCTCCTTGCGTTTCACCAGGACTTCCTTCTCGTCCAGCTCCGACTTGATGTCCTTGTCCTCCATCATGCGGAAGCGGAGGCTCATCCGGAACACGTTGAGGTAGTCACGCTGGATCCGGAAGAATGCGGTGTCCTTGACCCCTGCGCCCTTGATGAGTGGGAAGGCATAGAGCCTGAGCTTCCCGTCGTCTTCACCGGTTGCGCCCTGGGCCGCGGCGGTGGACGAGTTGATGAAGAAGACGAGGCAGATCGCCGCAAAAACGGCAGCGAGTCGGCGTACGTCGCGCAGCATGGTGTACCTCCTGACCATAGGAATTGCGGTTTAGAAGAACCGAAAAAGACCTATGGTATCAACGTTTGATACCATCAAAGATATTCCAGGTCAAACCCTTCCTGGGCCTCCTCGATGCCCCGTTGACGCCCCCGAACACAGGGGTACAATCGACCGATGGCAACCCCTTCACAACGCCCGCGCGGCACCCGAGCGCTCCTTACCGAGATAGTGATTGTGGTTCTTGGAGTGGAGGCCGTCACCCTGGCGGTGACCCTCCTGCCCATGGCGTGGCCCGTGACGGCTCCCTATCAGGGGGTGGTGATAGCGTTGGCCTTCCTCTATGCGCCGGTGCTGGCCGACAGGTGGGTCGGCGAGCGCCCCCTCCCGGTGCCCCGCGGCGCCGCCCTGCGCAGCCTGACCACCGGCCTCCTGGTGGCTGCGTTGGTCCTGCCCCTCTTCGCGTTGGGCAACCACGTCTTCCAGCGCCACGTCCGGGGGCGGGAGTTCCTGGGCGGGTCCTGGGCCGAGCGCCTGAAGGACTGGCCTGCGGAGTGGGAGGGGCGCCCCGCCTCCGTCGACGGCGATCTGCCTCGAATCTGGGTGGACGCCGGGCTCCTGGTGGTGGCGAACCCGCCTAGCGCTCCTGCGGAGGCGCGGATCGACTGGACTCCGATCGACGGCGCGTCATCGCCCCGGTTCGCAGCGGTGGTCGGCGATGATCTGCGTGAGGTGGGGGATGTGGTCCTCAGTC
>CAZNWW010000048.1:0-821 GCA_964576155.1 uncultured Myxococcales bacterium
AGCCCTCGGCCTCGATAACCGCCGGCCAGGTCCACTGGGCCGTGGTGTCCTGCCAGCCCTCTACCGGGCCGAGGAGGGGGTCATCGTATTCGGCCACCAGGATCAGTCCGATCCAGTCAGCGGTGTCGTATCCGACCTCCAACCACTCCGCCGGGGGTTCCGTGGCGGTCGCCTTCCAGGGCGTGAACATGTGGGTGTGCGCCAGCAGGATCCCGTTCTCTGCGTCATGGATCGCGGCGAGGGTTGCGCTGTTCGTCTCCGCCACCCCCACTCTCTTCCCCAGCGTGTGCTTGCCCGGGGCCAGGTCCAGAGTAGCGAATCCTCGCTCCGCCCACTCGACGCTGGTGAAGAGTGCTTGACCGTCGAGCCAGACCTCCTCCGACGGGTTGGTCGTGGACTCCACGAGCACGGACACCGTGGACGGACCGATGTCGTCCTGGTCGGGGTTATAGATCGCCGGACAGTTGTCCGCGTCGTCAGGGACGTTGTCGCCATCACCGTCTTCGTCCGGGGAGTAGGCCCCGCTCAGGAGGAGCTGGGACGGCCGGCTCGCGTCCCGGGAGATGAACAGGTCGGGATCTCCGTCCCCGTTCACGTCCCCGGCCGCGACCCGGAAGCTCGCAGCATCCGACGGATTGCCGGGGAGTTTTGCGCTGTAGTCGAACATCCGGCCCGTGCCGTCGTTCCGCAGCAGGTGGACCGGCGCGAGCAGGTTGGCCACCAGTACGTCCGGTGCGCCGTCCAGGTCCAGATCCGCGAGGGTTGCGCTCAGACTCTGCGCCTCGGCTGCGCCCAGGTACAGCTCCGTGAAGTCCACGAAC
>CAZNWW010000048.1:831-12675 GCA_964576155.1 uncultured Myxococcales bacterium
AGATACATCCGGTTGCCCGCCGCAGCGGGCAGGTAGAGGTCCGTGTAGCCGTCCCCGTTGAGGTCCCCCGTTGCCGGCGTCCGCGTGCCCGGGACAGCCTCGGTGGGGACCGCGTCCGGGGAAGCGGGATTGAAGATGCCCAACCCGTCATTCAGGAACAGCCGGGAAGGCTCCGAGCCCCCTGCGAAAAACAGGTCCACGTCCCCATCCATGTCCACATCCGCGGCCGCGACCCCGCTGGAGACGAAGTCGCCCAGCGGGAGGGCCTCCCAGGTTACGTCGTGGAACACGGCTTCCCCTGCGTTCTCCAGGATCCGGTTGCTCGAAACAGCGAGATCGGGATCCCCTCCGGACACTGCGAGATCCAAGTCCCCGTCTCCGTCCAGGTCCGCGGCAACGACCCCGGTCGAGGTCGTGACCACGATCGGGAGCTGGTCCCCCGTGTGATCCAGGAACCAACCCTGGCCGTCGTTCAGATACAAGCGATCCGGGACCTTCTCGAGGTTGGCCATGTAGAGGTCCTCGTCGCCGTCCCCGTCGAAGTCCCCGACTGCGAAGGCCGCTGTATGATCCACGGCATCATCCTCCGGCATCCGCGAGGCGTCACCGAGCTGGAACACGCCGTCGCCGTCGTTGATGAAGACGCGGTCGCGGCCCTGGAGAACGGTCTGGACGATGTCCATGTCATAGTCCGCGTCCACGTCCACCAGCTCTGCCCACGTCCCGTTGACGGGGTCTGCGACGAGGTTCGTCTCGGTGTAGTCCAGGAAGTTGATCTGGATCGGCTGGAACATGAACGCATCCTCCAGGGCCACGGTCAGCTCCCCAGACTCGACGAACACGTCCACAATCCCGGCCACGGACCGCGGCGTGAGGACCCGGATTATCGTCGGGGACGCGGATAGAATCTCCGCGTCGATATCCCCGAAGAGGACCCGCGGCGTCTCTCCGAATCCCTCGCCCAGCACCTTCACCTCCTCCCCTCCCTTGACCGATCCCTCGGTCGGGGACACTTCGTGGATCTCCAGCGCGGTCGGCGTGACCTCCGGCAGCTGCGCCTCCTTGGTGCTCTCGCAGCCGCTCCCTCCGACCGCTATCCACACGGCCATCACCAGGGCAAGCCGACCAGCCCGCAGCGGGGCCCGACCCAGCGCGGCCAGGCCGAGGAGCAGACAGAAGAAGATGGTGCCGTCCATGGGTACGTCCTTAGGTCGAGGGCTCCGATGCGTGCTGCTGGAGGCCAGATCGGATGGCAACGGCGGGACCGAGAGGAACAGCCGGCTGGATGCGTCGATCCCGTTGAGGAAGAGGAGATCCGTGTCCAGGTCGCCGTCCGCGTCAAGGCGAGGACAGCGTAGGTCGGGTCCTGTCCGATGGGCAGAAGCGGCGTGTGGTCGAAGTAGCGGCCGGTGCCGTCGTTGACGTAGAGCCTGTTCTGATGCTGGTGGTTGGCGATGACGATCTCCGGGGTGCCGTCGCGGTCCAGATCTGCGAGGACCGCGCGGGTCCCGTCCGCCATGTCCACCGGCATGGCCACGAGGGTGTCGTCGAAGTAGTGCCCGCTCCCGTCGTTGACGTACAGCCGGTCCTGGCTGCCGGGGCAGAGCACGACGAGGTCGACGTCGCCGTCCATGTCGATGTCCCCGGCCGCGACATGGGAGACCGGGTCGGCCGGAGACGGCAGCTGTCCGTCCGGGGCCTCCCAGAGCCGCCCTGGCACCTGGAGGAGCAGTCGAAGGTTGGCTCCGTCAGCTGCCCAGGTGTTCCCGACGATCAGGTCCGTGTCCCCGTCCCCGTCCACGTCGGCCATGGCGACCGACGCGGTGGCCTCGTCGAAGCCTGGTGGGACGAACCCGGCCGCAGGATCCCGAAAGCTGCCCCCGCTCCGCCAGTCATTCAGGTAGATACGGTTCTGCCCGACCTCCCCCGCATCAGCGAGCGTGTTGGCCACCACCAGGTCTGGCCCCCCGTCCCCGTCCAGGTCCCCGACCGCGATTACCGCGGAGTCGGTATCCACCCCGCCGAGGACATCCTGTGCTTTCTCGACGAACCGGAGCTGGCAGTCCCCCGCAAAGAAACGGTCAGGAACGCCAGCGCCGGTGGCCATGAACAGGTCGGGGCATCCGTCCATGTCGAAGTCCGCCGCGGCGAGGTCCCGCGCAGCGAAGATCGGCTTCAGAAGCGGGAATTGTGACTTTACGCCCCAGGGATCGGCCTCCACGAAGTTCCCGTATCCGTCGTTCCGGAGGATCACGAGCGGGCCGCCGTCCGACGCTATAGCGAGGTCAAGGTCCCCGTCCACGTCGAGGTCCGCGATAGCGGCGGCCCGTGCGTCCGGGGATCCATCCCCCGGGAAGGCGTAGGCCGCGGCCTCCACGAAGCGCAGATCCAGCGGGAGCACCCGGTAGCCGGCTTCGAGGGTGGCGACCTCGCCGTCAGAGGCCTCCACCGTGACGTCCTTCGCACCGGCCATCATGGGAGGTGTGGTAGCGAGGAGGGTTTCCTCGTCCAATCGCTCGACCGTCACCGCCCCGTTGTCGCCGAACCAGACGGTCACGTTTTCCCCGAACGACCGGCCGGTGATCATGACTTCTTCGCTGCCGCGAGCGGTCCCTTCCAGCGGGGCGACGGAGAGCACTTCGAGAACCTCGACCTCGATCTCGACCTCGGGCCCGGGCCCGGTCGTCGCCTCCTCCCCGCATCCCCCACCACCGATCGGGAGGAGGGCGATCAGGCATATGACATGCAGCCTCCATGAAACGAACCCGGGTGACGGACCTCTAATCGAGCAGCCACTCACTCTCACTTCACACACCTCGTCTTTCGATGCCATACCGCATACGACACCGCCAACATCAGCAGGATGAACCAGGGACCTCCGCCCCCCCCAGGCTGGGGACTCGGCACCACGCCGCACCCCCCCCTCGTCCCGGCCTCGAGATCGGGCGGCCCGGAATCGGGGAAAGGCTCTACGGCCTCATGCTCCGCGGATTGGGGGCCGGCGAAGCCGCCGCTGCCGACCTGGATCGAGAGTTGGAAGTCCGGCCGGGGGCAGCGGATCTCTTCCCCATCGGGGTCGAGCAGCACGAACCGCTCGTGGAACCACCCGGCGGGCTCGACCGGTGCCCGGACCGTGAACTCCAGGCGGGCCATGCCCCCTGGGGGGACATCTTCCGGGAGGACCGCGGCCACGTCCCACGCGGGCCAGGCGCCCGGGACGCGGAACCGGCTCTCCTCGCCGTCTTCGCCACCTGCGGCTCTCAACCAGATCTCACGCTTCGACCAGGCCTCGCTCCCCCGATTCACGAACACGGCCCAAGCCTGGCCCGTCTCGCCGGGGCCCAGGACCGGCTTGTAGGAAAGCTCTACAAGGTCGGCCGCATGGGCAGGCGGAGAGAAGCCCATGAACTGAGGCCGATCCTCGTCCACGGGCCCGTCGCAGTCGTTGTCCAGGCCGTCACAGAGCTCGTCCGACGGATCCACCAGCCGTACGCAGGTTACCCAGCCCTGGTGGCATCGCTGCCGCCCGTCCGCGCAGACCCCGAGCTCGCCGGTGTCGCAGGGGATCTTCCCGTCCCCCGGGTCCGGTCCCTCGCAGGGGCTCCAGTCGGCCCAATAGCAGTTGGTCTGGCAGCCTCGAGTGTGGGTTCCGCAGTCCCCGCAGTCCTCGGTGTGGACCTGTCCGGGTGCACAAGGGCCTTGTCCCTCGCAGGAACCCCACCCGCCCCATTGGCAGTTGGACTGGCAGGATCGCCCATGGTTGCCGCAGTTCCCGCAGCCTTCGGTGTTGACCTGTCCTGGTGCACAGGAACCTTGTCCCTGGCAGGAACCCCACCCGCCCCATTGGCAGTTAGACTGGCAGGACCGCCCCTTGTTGCCGCAGTTGCCGCAGCCCTGGGACTGCGTCTGGCCCGGAGAGCAGGGCCCTCGACCCGCGCAGCCACCCCAGGAACCCCAGTTCCCGGTGGCACTGCAGGTGCGCTCCTTCGAACCGCATTTTCCGCAGCCCTGGGTCTGGACCTGTCCGGGAGAGCACTGGGTCCCGACGAGGTTCTTGCGCTCGGCCACGGTCCAGGTACCCCAGCTGACCGATCGGGTGTTGTGTACCACGCCGTAGTTGCATCCCTTCGCCTCGTAAACCCAGATCCCCCCCCACGAGGTGTTGGACTCGAAGATCATCACGTGTCCGCTCTTCGCCACCGAGTCGCCCTTCTTCCTGGATCCGTCGCCGATCACGGTCCAGTTGGACGTGGAGGTGGTGTAGGAACCGGAGGCGGGGCCGTGGGGCCCGCAGACGTCGCTCGCACTCAGGCCAGCGATCCGCCACGCCGTGTAGGTGTATCCAGAGCAATCCGCGCCGTGGCTCCCGGAGTGGCTGCAGCAGTCGGGACATCAGCTTCCGCACCAGCAGTTGCAGGTGCCCGATCCACAGGCGGAAAAGTGAGGGCTACAGCCCGAGGAACACCAGCAGGATCCTCCCCACCAGTACGAGTATCCGAGGCCGGACTTGGCGCGGCAGATGATCTCGTCCCGGGTCATCGAGGGTGGGGCGGCCCGGCACAGGCCCGGCGCGACAAGCAGCGCGATCAACACCGCTCGCTGCACAAGGAGCCGGGGAATCATGGGGCCCTCCAAAGCAGGAATAGGACCCCCTGCCCGGTGAATGCCATCTGGACCACGGATCCGTCATCGAGGATCCGGAACTCCCGGAACTGTTCCAATTCCGTGATGGTGTGGGAAGACCGGAACGAGACAAGCAGCCGTCCCTGCGGGTCGAGGAGCCTTCCTGCCATGGACTCATGGTCCAGGCCGTACTACTCCGCGTCCGGGCACATGAGGTGGTAGACCACCCACAGGTTCCCTTCTCGGTCATCCTGTAGCCAGACCAGGCGGCCGATCGGCTCCCGGTCCTCGAGTCGTATTCGTGCCGTGATTACGCCGGCTCCGTCGCGGGTCCGGATGTCCGCACCACCGGCCAGGTCCAGGGCCGCCTCAAGGGCACCGGGCCCCCACCAGGAGGGACG
This sequence comes from uncultured Myxococcales bacterium, assembly GCA_964576155.1. GTDB lineage: Bacteria > Myxococcota_A > UBA9042 > CAIXZC01 > CAIXZC01 > CAZNWW01. The sequence goes on from CAZNWW010000048.1 coordinate 5,856, forward strand.
CCCCGGTACCACCACCCGCTGGCAGGGCTGGAGGTCTGCGTCCAGGACCTTCACCGAGTGGATCCGTGCGTACTCCAACCAGACGCCGTCCGGAAGGGCCAGGGCGGAGGTCACCCCGCCCCCTTCGGGGATCCCTTCCCCCAAGATGCCGGTCTCCCGGCGCGCCCCCGTGACCAGGTCGATCACCAGGAGGGATTGTCTCACGAGGCGGTCGAGCAGCACCAGATGGCGATCCCCCACCAGCTCCATGTCCTGGAAGGTGGAGCCGGGCAGATCAAGGGCTCCATCGAAGGCACCGTCCGGTGCGAACCGCACCACCCGTGCCCGGATCTGGTCCAGGACGAAGATCTCACCCAGTCCCGAGACGGCGAAGGCCATGGGCCCTTCGGGCGAGGACTCGTTCCCGGTCTTCCGGGACAGGGCCCTGTCCTCCGAGCCCCAGGGGACCTCCAGGACGATCTCGGGACCGGAGAGGATGGGCGGCGACTTGGCTTGTGCTGGGACAACTGCGAACAACGCGGCCAGGACCACCACCGGTCCCAGTGAATGCATCACTGAGGTGAAGCCGGATCTCATTTTCCCAATATCCTCCTTACGACTTTAGAGGACCGATGCGGGCTTGCCAACCGATATCATCGTCGCCGTCGGCAGGGGGCGGTCGGGTCAGCTCCCGCCTGTTGTTTCCCTGCAGCGTTAAGGAGCTTGGCACTGGTGGTCGGATCGGAATGTTCTCCTGCGGATGTCGTGGTGTGCCCCAACGCGATCCACCTTGAATCACGCCACTTTTGAGGAACGTCTCCGTTCGGCTGAGGTTCGATGGTTGTTTGAGCAAGTAAAATAGCGGCGGATGAGTTTATGGGGATCACGGGTTTGCCGAACTACAGGTGGAGGTCAACGAGGAGAAAAGCAGGAATGTCGACCTGGCAAAGAACGAGAGCTTCGGATTTCTCGGGTTTCAGTTTCAGCGCGTCCGCACGAAAACGGGCAAGTGGATGCCATTGCGTATGCCTCTTGTCAGTAGACGTACGGCCCTGCTGCGGAAACTGAAAGAGATCTTCCGACGCTATGAGTCTCAGCCTTTGCATCTGGTGATTGTACATATCAATCCCATCTTGCGAGGCTGGGTCAACTACTTTGCCATCGGACATTCCAGCCGATGCTTCTCGTTTGTCCGAGACTGGGTGGAGAAGAAGGTCAGAAGAAACCTGATGAAGGCCCGCAAGCGCCGAGGTTTCGGTTGGAAGCGGTGGAGTAGGGACTGGCTGTACCTGGAACTCGGACTCTTCAACGATTACCGAGTGAAATGGCCTGGCCAGACCCGAAAGCCACTCCAGTACGATAGGTCCCATAACCCTTGATGCGAAGTGTGTAGGAGCGCGTAGTGCGGGAAATCCGCACGCTGCGTGCGATGAGGAGGGGGCTGGAGATAGGCTCAGGGTTTGGAGATTGAGGCACTCCCAGAGGAAACGGGGAGAAAGCAGATGGGCCAAACCTACCGGTACTACGCCAGTCCTCGACCCTACCGACGTCGGAGCCGCACAGGAGCCGGCGGACGCAAACAAGCCGCCCGCAGCCCATCCCTGACAACGAAACCCTCACGACGTGGCCTGTCAACTTGCTCACGAACACCCGACTGCGGTATCTTGTGCACCACTGGAGGTGCCCACCATGATGTGGACATGGACGAACCAGTTGGTGGTGGTGCTGGTCGTGATGATTGTCGTCGGCTGCGGCGATAGCGGAACCGCAGTCACGCCCGACCTTGGCGCCGACACACCACCGCTGGCCGATGTCAAAACAGAAAGCGTTGAGCAGGACACCATCATCTTTGCGGAGACGGTAGCCAAGGAGACGGTGGAAGACTACCTCTCCTGGGATCTGGAAACCACCGACACCGCGGAACCGCTACCCGAATGTGATCCAGGGGAGGGCTGCTTCCTGGACCCCTGTTCAGAGAACGACGAGTGCCAGTCCGGTTGGTGCGTGGAGCACATGGGCCAGAAGGTCTGCACACAGACCTGCCAGGAAGAATGCCCGGTCGGCTGGACCTGCGCCCAGGTGGGTGCCAGTGAGCCGGATGTCGTCTTCATCTGTGTGTCCAACTTCCCCAACCTCTGCCGCCCGTGCACCGCTGCCACAGACTGCGAAGGTACTGCGGGCACAGACGATGCCTGCGTGGCCTACGGCGACCAGGGGGCCTTTTGTGGCGGCAAATGTGGCGAGGACGGTGCGTGCCCTTGGGGTTTTGCTTGCCAGACCGTGACCACGGTGGATGGCATCGAGCTGGACCAGTGTTCGGCCGATACGGGGATCTGCCCTTGCACAGACACCTCGGTGGAACTGGGGCTGTTTACCTATTGCGAGGTCGCAAGCGAGTTTGGCATCTGCCAGGGCAAGCGGGTCTGCGCCGAGGAGGGCCTGACCGATTGTGATGCGCTCGAGGCTGCGGTCGAGACGTGCAACGGCCTGGACGACAACTGCAATGGCGACGTGGACGAAGGAGATGTGGTCGAGGGCATCGGTGTTTGCGACGACGGCAACGAATGCACGGCAGACCAGTGCCTCGGTGCCGACGGCTGCGAAAACTTGCCCCTCTCCGAAGGGGAATGCAAGGACGGTGACCCCTGCACCGTCGCAGACCATTGCGAAGAGGGCGTTTGCGTCGGAAATCCGGTGCTCTGCGATGACGGGAATCTCTGCACCGACGACGAATGTGACGGCGCGGGCGGGTGTCTCTTTGTCAACAACGAAGCAGACTGCGATGACGACGATCCCTGCACCGTGGCAGACCAATGCGAGGAGAACGTGTGCACGGGCGTCGTGATTCCCTGCGACTGCCAGGCTGACGAGGACTGCGTCCAATTTGAGGATGGTGACCTTTGCAATGGGACGCTCTACTGCAACCTCGACGAGTGGCCCTACAAGTGCATGGTCGCCCCGGAAACGGTGGTCGAGTGCGAAGAACCGGTCCCCGGGCCCGATTCCATCTGTCAGCAGGCGTTCTGTGACCCCGGCACCGGCCAGTGCTCGTTGATTCCCGACCACGAGGGATTCGCCTGCGAGGACGGAGACGCTTGCACCATCGGCGATCAATGCGTTGCCGGAGCCTGCACCTCCGGCGTGCCCAACACCTGCGGGGACAACAACCTCTGCACCGATGATGCTTGTGATCCGGGCCAGGGTTGCGTCTTCACCGACAACGCCCTGCCGTGCGATGACGGCAACGTCTGCACTGTCGGTGATACCTGCATGGGCGGCGCATGCCAATCCAGTGAACCGCTGGTGTGCAACGATGACAACGTCTGCACCGACGATGCGTGCGACACGGCCGTGGGGTGCCTCTTTGTTGCCAACCAGGCCGGTTGCGACGACGGCCTCGAGTGCACCCTCGGCGACCACTGCGTCGATGGCGAATGCGTCTTTGACGGGGAGCTGTTCTGTGACGACTTCAACCCGTGCACGGAGGACACCTGCGATCCGCTCCTGGGCTGTGTCCATACGCTCAGCGAGGCCCCGTGTGACGACGGCAATGCATGCACGGCCGGCGAATCCTGCGCTGCGGGCGAATGCGGGGGGGGCCTGCCGTTGGGCTGCGATGACGGGGACCCGTGCACCACGGATAGCTGCGACATAGTGGCGGGCTGTCAGTACCAGAACTTCTGTGCCGGGTGGTACACCGTGGCCACCGTTCCGGCTGCCTTCACGCTTCAACCCATGGCATCGGGAACCATGACCCTGACGGTCGGGCAGCCGGTCGCCGGCCTGCAACCAGGTGACGAGATTTCAGTCCATGTCGGCATCGGCCCGATTTCGACTGTGGAATAGAGGAGAGGATAATGGTGAGAACGTATTCGGTACTCGCGGCAGTGGTGGTGGTGATGCTGGTGGGCCTCTCCACTGCGGCCCTGGCAGCGCCCAACGAGATTCACACCCAGGGCGTCCTGCGCGATGCCAACGGCGACCTGATGGCCGGTGAGATGGAGCTGACCTTTACGATCTACGACAGCCTGGCCGACGGCCAGCTCCTGTGGCAGGAGTCGGTGACCGTGGAGCTCATGGGTGGCGTCTTCGACGTCCTCTTGCCCGCCGATCCGGAGAATTTCCCCTTCCCGGCCGGCCTCTTCCACGAGGACGACCGCTGGCTCGCCATCACCCCAGCAGACCAGGCGGAGCTGCCCCGGGCCCGGCTTTCGTCCGTGCCGTACGCGTTGCAGGCCAGCCTGGCGGGAGACCTCCAGTGCAGCGGCTGCATCGGAACCGACGAGGTCGACTTCAACTACGCGTCGTCCGACGCGCCCGGTGGTGCGGCCACCAGCGCGCTGGTGGCCAACGAAGCCCTGGTGGCCAACAACGTGGCCTGCGCAGGCTGTGTCACGCTGCAGGCCATCGACGCCGCGGTGCTCGTCGCGGAGAACGTCTCCTACGAGAATGTCGTCTCTGGTCTGGCTGCTGTGACGGTGCAGGACGCGATCGACGAGAACGCGCTGGGGATTGCTGCCCACGTCAACGATGCCGAGATCCATGGCAGCGGCGCGACCGGTAACGACGGGGCCAAGATTCGTGTCGTACCGGGCGACGTGGACGTGGTTTCGGGACAGACGATCACCGAGTATGTTCATGTGTTCAGCGCGGATACGCCGAAGGTCTACCTCTACGCCTACGGAATGGCTTCCAGCGAAGGTGATGCCGGTGCATTGTCACAAGGTAGCGGCACGCTCTTCCACACCCGCTGCGCCTGGGTCGGCTCACACGCCAAAAGCCAGGCCACCTGCAACCCGAGTGCCTGTCCAGAGGGTTTTCAAGACCTGGGGGCCATCGGGAACGTGAAGACGGGATCAGCGACCTCGGGATCGAGCATTACCAATTCAAGCTACTCGGCAGCATACGGCTATAACGAACGTGCTTGCTTCTCGTTGTCGAGCTTCCCGGTCCTTCAGCTGCGCTGTCCCTGGACTGGTTCAAACGCCAAGAACATCTCCAGCTGCACTCCCCCAGCGTGTCCTGCCGATTGGACCAACCTCGGGGTCACGGGCAAGGTGATCACCGGCGGCTCCACGTCTGGTTCGAGTATTACCAACAGCAGCTATTCGACGACGTCAGGTTATCAGGAAAGAACCTGTATCAACCCGGTCAAAAGTGAGATTCCCCAGGGCGTGCAGATCTGGGTCGATGGTGTAAATCAGACAGCGACCATTGGCGACCAGCAGGCGGTTGGTGCGCCCGCGTGGACAGGCACATCATGGGGCTCCGACGGGACCACGCCGTGGGCCACAGGCCGTCTGGACATCTCGCAGGTCGGTGACTGGGGGGTTGGCCAACACACGCTACAGTTCAAGACCACCGGTGAGAGCGGTGGCAAGGTCAAATTCTATGTCTATCTGGTTGACCCTGCTGCCGAATCTCAGGCCTTCACCAACGACGGCTGCGGCGGGGCCGAGGCCCTGGTCTTCGACGGCGGGGTCGCCACGGTGAACGCCACCACGGAAGACATGCTGGGCGAGAACAAGGCCCTGGATGACCTGTCGCCAGCGGGTTGCGGCGGCGAGGGCGGCGTGGACGTGGTCTACTCCGTTACTCTCACCGAGCGTACGACCATCAACGCGGCGGTAGCCGCGCCCTTCGCTACTCGGCTCTACGTCCTGGACAACCCGTGTCTGAACGAGACCGTGCTCGCGTGCGGCACCGATCAGGCGACCACCCCAGAGCTGGACCCGGGCACCTACTACGTCGTCGTCGACTCGGATGATGCCGGCCAGACGGGGGACTTCAGCCTGACCGTGGAACTCGAGGATTCGCCGCTGCCCGTCAACGACACCTGCGCCACTGCGTCGACCATCGCTGCGGGGCAAGACCTGATCCAGGTGAGCGGCACGACCCAGTGGGGTCTGGACCAGTATAACGGCACCTGCGGGGGTGACGGGGCAGCGGACGGGGTCTATTCCTTCGAAGCCACCAACCAGAACGATGACCTGCTGGTCACCATCGACGCGCCCTTTGCGTCGGTGATGGTCCTTCGTGCCCAGAACTGCGAGGGCGGCTTCCAGATGGCCTGTTCTACGACAGGCACCATCACCATTCCTGGCCTGGCGCCGGGCATGTACTACCTCTTCGTCGACGGCGTCACCGCCGCAGACGAGGGCGCGTTCACGCTGGACGTGACACTGAACTAGAGCCGTGATCCGCAAAAACTAGCGCGCTGGCTATTTTGCTTGCCCTGAAGGCCTTCGGCCAGGATCCTCATCCGCATGGAAATGCTACTCGTCGCCCTCGCCGTGCAGGCGTTGAGCACCCTCTTCTTCCTCTGGTCTCGGAGAGTATTGCTGGCCAGCAACCTCGTCCTCCGCCAGCAGCTCGCTGTGTTCAAGAGGAAGTACCCGAGGCCAGCCCTTCGAGACGGGGACCGACTGTTCTGGGCGTTCCTCTCCCGCCTCTGGAAGGACTGGAAGTCCGCGCTCCTAATCGTGAAGCCTGACATTGTGATCCGGTGGCAGAAGAAGCGGTTCCGGAACTATTGGCGAAGGAAATCGGTACCGGGCCGTCCCCGCATCGACCCGCGGTACATCGAGTTCATCAAGCGGATCTCCGGTGACCACCCCGAGTACGGCGAGGACAAAATCGCCCTGGAACTGGAGTTCAAGTTCGGGATTCAGCACTCGGAGGCCACCATTCGCAAGTACATGGGGAAGGCCCCGGGGCCTCGCAGACCTTCCCAGAGTTGGAGTACCTTCCTCAAGAACCAGGCCGATGCCATCTGGACCTGTGACTTCTGCGTCCAGTACACCGTCAGGTTCACCGCCCTCTACATCTTCGTCATCATGGA
>CAZNWW010000049.1:0-2282 GCA_964576155.1 uncultured Myxococcales bacterium
GGCCAGGCAGAGGCAGTTGTCGTCCGCGTCGCCCGCGCCGTCGCCGTCGTCGTCGTCGTCGCAGGTGCTGCCCGCGCCGTCGTTGTCGCAGTCCTGCTGGTCAGGGTTCGGGTGCAGGGGGCAGTTGTCATCGATATCGGGCACGAGATCACCGTCGGTGTCGTCCTCGCAGAGGTCTCCGATCCCGTCACCATCCGCGTCCCCCTGGCCGGGATTCACCGTCTTCGGGCAGTTGTCCTGGTCGTCGGGGATCCCGTCGCCGTCGTCGTCCGGGTCGCATTCGTTGCCCCAGCCGTCGTTGTCCAGGTCCTCCTGGCCCGGGTTGAACTCCTCCGGACAGTTGTCCACCAGGTCGTCCACGTTGTCTCCGTCCACGTCCGGGTCGCAGCCATCGCCCAGGCCGTCGCCGTCCTGGTCGGCCTGTTGCGGGTTGAACAGGTCCGGGCAGTTGTCCAGGTTGTTGACGATCCCGTCCCCGTCCACGTCCGGGTCGCAGACATCCCCGAGGCCATCCTCGTCCTGGTCCGCCTGGTCCGGATTGGGGATCTCGGGGCAGTTGTCCTTGCCGTTCTCGTGGCCGTCACCGTCTGTGTCCTCGTCCAGGCAGTCCGCCTGGCCGTCGAGGTCCGCGTCGGGGAAGCCCTCGTCGGTCTCGCCGTCGCAGTCATCGTCCTGACCGTTGCAGATCTCCTCTGCTCCAGGGTGGGCAGCAGGATCCAACGGTTGGCAGTCCACCGGGTCCACGAATCCGTCGTTGTCGTCGTCTTCGTCGACGCAGTCCTTGAGCCCATCCGCGTCGGTGTCGAGGAAGCCCTCGTCCACCATGAGGTTGCAGTCGTCATCCTTGCCGTTGCAGCTCTCCTGCTCGTTGGGGGAGACGTCGGGGTCGTAGGGCGCGCAGTCCTCCTCGTCAGGGCTCAGGTCGTTATCGTCGTCCGGGTCGCATTCGTCCCCGACTGTATCCAGATCGAAGTCCTCCTGACCCGGGTTGAACACGAACTCGCAGTTGTCCTGGAAGTCCAGGACTCCGTCCCCGTCTATGTCGGTTTCGAGGCAATCCTTGATGCCGTCCTCGTCGGTGTCGGGGAAGCCCTCGTCGATCTCTCCGTCGCAGTTGTTGTCCACGCCGTCGCACCCCTCGGGCTCTGCGCCCTCCTCCGGATCGCAGGCCTGGACGGATCCGTCCAGGCAGTTCTGCACGGTGTGCTCGCATTGCCCGGCACCGCAGGTGGTGTCGCCCAGGTCTTCGTCTACTTCTCCGTTGCAGTCGTTGTCGACGCCGTCACAGGTCTCAGGTTCCGGAGCAGTAGCGTCGCAGGCCGTCAGCCCTTCCGTTGTGCAGATCCGCTCCCCCGGGCAGACGCCCTCCTCGCTGGAGGCGTAGCAGGTGGTCACGCTCCCCTGCGACACCGCGTAATCCGAGCAGGGGCAGTCGCCTTCGGAACGGACACATTGCTGAACCGGCGTCCCCGATATGGATTCGGTGGCCTCACATGTATAGCCGTCGGCGCAGTCGTCGCCGGCGCAGGGTGCTCCGCAGAAGGCCCCAGCATCCCCATAGGATACACAGGCAGCGCCCAGGTAGGCGCCGCCGAAGCCGGCGCAGTCCTCGTCTTCGTTGCAGGGCGCACAGAGACTCATAGCGGAGGGCATACAGAGGAAGACCACGTCGGGCAGCATGGACGGGATCTGGCTGCATTTCCAGCCATCGGGACAGTCCTCGATGCAGGGCTCGGTGCAGACCTCGCCCCCCGCAGACCAGACGCACCAACCCGAGGGGCAGTCGTCGGCCTCGTCGCAGGGACAACCGAAGCCGGGCTCGTTCTCGCAACTATTGTGGTTGTCGGGATCGACCGCGTCCGGGTCCACCTCCGCGTCGACGTCGTCGCCGGGCCCGACCTCGGAGCCGCAGCAATCCGGCAGGATCTGTCCATCGCCGGACTCGCCGTCCGGGTCGAGGCCGTCCTCCGTGACGTCGTCTTCAAAGTCGGGGAACGACACCTCCAGCGATGATCCACCCGAGCAGGCGGCGAGCGTGAGCAGTATGAACAGGGGCAGAACGATCCCGATCGGCGTACGCACTTCTTCCTCCAAGTACTGATCTCAGGTCGGATCCATGATAGCCATACCAGGGATTACTTACAACGCAGCAAGCCCTGTGATTGTGCGGAATTGGGTTTTGTTACTGTTACGCTTCCGGACCGCACCAGGTATGGGCCTGGGGATTCGAGGAGTACTCGCTGCTGTTGATCTGGGGGCATTTCTCCTTGATCAACGACCTG
>CAZNWW010000049.1:2292-12621 GCA_964576155.1 uncultured Myxococcales bacterium
GCACGGTGACCTCCTCCCAGTCTAGGGCCATGGGCTCGAAGACGATGGGGAACGCGCCCACGGTCTCGCTGATCTCCAGGAGGAGACCGGGGTAGAGGCCTTCGGCTTCTCCCTGGGTCCAGAGGGTCTCGAAGTTGGCCTCGAAGCCCGCCACCAGGTTTGGCACCACTGACACGTCGTAGAACACCATGTTCTCCATGGTGTTGTGCTCCGCGTTGTCCGAGAGGTTGTAGCTCCCCGACACGACGATGCGCCCGTCAAAGACCATGTATTTGTGGTGCATCTGGACCGCGTAGGTGTAGTGCCAGCGGTAGCAGTAGTACTTGAACCGCAGGGGCACGCCTGCCTCGTAGAGGGGATAGCTGAAGTAGAAGCCCTTATCCATGCACTGCCGGATCTTGCTCTCGCTCTCCCCTGCGGCTTCGAGACAGACGGCGAGCTTCTCGTTCTGGTCGTTGGCCTTCCATGCGCTTATGTACTCCTGGTTGTCCAGGAGGACCCGGATGTCCATCTCCGGATGTGCTGCGGCTTTGGCGAGGAGAGCCTCTGAGACGAGGCGGGAGCGCAGGTGGCCCGAGGCCAAGTGGATCGACTCTGTGGCCGCCTCGATCTGCGCAACGAGCGCGTCTGCGATGGTGTTTCGCCCCGTGACTACTGAAAAGGTCGGGCCGTGGCTGGTGATCTTCACGTCGAAGTTGTCTGACGTGTAGATAGCGCCCACCGCTGGGGCATCCACGATCACCGCGTCGGGGATCGGCCGGGTGGTGATGAACTCGAGGTCCTCGGCCCAGACGAGGTCCCGTGAGTTCTCCCATAGGTGGTTGAACTCGCGCTGGAAACGCAGGAGCAGCTCCCCGCTCCCCGCAAGGAACACCGTGTTCTCGTCGTAGCGTGTCCCCGAGGAGTTGGACCAGTTGCCGCTCCCACTCACCAGGGTCGCTGTGTACGCTTCGTCCACCGACGCGACGGGGCCGTCTACGATCATGAACTTGTGGTGCATGATCTTGTTGACGTAGCGCACGTCGATTCCCAGGTCTTCGAGCTTCGCTGACCAGGTCCCCTCGGGATCCGATTTGTCCTTGTTGGCCTTCTCGAAGAGGAAGCGGATCTGTACGCCCTTTGCCGCCGCGTCCTCGAGGGCAGCGAGGATGTTGTGGTCGCTGAAGGAGTACATGGCGATGTCGATGCTGGTGTCGGCCTCGTCGATGAGCTTCCGCACCCGATCCAGGTGGCTCTTCTCGTAGGGCTGGGGCGAGAAGATCACCTCCGCGGTGAGCACGGCGTCGCAGCGGGGCGTGACCGCTGTCGCCAGGGCTTCGAGGGTCTTCTTTCCCACCCACCAGACATCGTCCAGCTCTCTGAGATCGTCGAAGAGGTCGTCGTCCGCGGTTCCGGGGAGTTCGTCCACACCATCCCGGTGTTTCAAGATCTCCCGCGCGGACAGGGGCCAGACCCCGCTCTCCCGGAGGGACTCATAGGAGGTGAGTGGATCATTCACCAGCGCGAGGACCTGGCTGTTCGTGCAGGTGCCGTAGGGGCTGTCCCCTTTGCCGCCGGTGAGGAAGGCGTCGTCCTTTCAGTCCGCGCTCTCCTGGGTTTCGGTCCCACAGGCCGCCACCATCAGCGCGAACACCAGAATCCATGCACGCATGCCACTCCCTCCGTGTCTCCAGGTTCGGATCCGAACTACAGGGAACCCCTTGGAATGTCAACTGAATGCGGTCACTACGGATGGTCCGGGTCGATGAACTTTTCACCTGCGGTGACAGGGATGGGAAGACGGTTCTCCTTGCGGGGGAGGGGGCAGGTGGCGAACGCAGAGTATGCACAGGGCGGGTTGTAGGCCCGGTTGAAGTCCAGCACCGCAGAATCTCCATCGGGCCGAGGGACGAGGAGGAAACGGCCCCCACCGTAGGTGGTCTTGCCGTTGGTTCTGTCCCCGAACATCAGGTAGAGGTCCTCCTCCCCGGGATACTCGAAGGGATCCAGGGTCAGGTCCCGGTCCGCTACGCGGAAGTGGAACCGGCCCGGGATGGACACCGATTCGGTGGTGCTGATCGCGGTAGAGACCGGCACGATCTTCGGCGGGTCGAAGCGCTCGTATCGGGCCTCGACGCGCCACCCACGGTCCAGGGGGAACGCCTCGATGCCAGGGAAGCCCGCGAGGGTCTTCGCCTCGTCGTCGTACAGGCGCACCGCGGGCCTGTCATTGCGCACGATGATCTTGAACGAGAACCGCTTCATCACGATCAGGTCCGGGGATGTCTTCGGATCCACGTCGCTGGTCAGGGGGCCCTTACGGAGTTGTTCACCATTCAATGTGGCCTCGATCCCGTCGGCCATGGTCAGGATGTAACGACCATTTTCAACCTTCACCGTCCCGATGTGGTCCGGGCCGCCTCCGGGGAACCTGGCGTCGGAGCCCTCCGCAGACCCCAGGCTGTTGGGGCCGTCCTTCAACCACAGCAGCCCCGCCAGGCGCAGCCAGCCCTGGGGGGCCTTCAGCTTCTCGAGGCGTTCTACGCGCCAGGCTTCGTGAGCGCGCATGAACGCGTCCTCGTTCTCGTGGGCGTGGAGCACGCCAGCGAGGAGCAGGACGACGATGGCGGCCAGGAGCGGGCCCTGTGCGATCGGCATGGCGGCCTCCATGGGTCGATTCCACCCGTACGGATTCTCGGGCTGATAGATGTTACCCTGATATCCGCAAGAAGAGAACGTGGAGGGTACATGAGGGCGGAGATGTGGGCGGTGATGACCGCCGTGTGTTGGGGCGTCGGTTCGGCGATGGAGAAGAAGGGCTTCAAGGTGGGCGGGCTGAGCCCGGTCATGGGGACGACCATCCGCACCGCTGTTTCTTTGTTGCTGCTGGCCGCGGTCTCCTATCCCTATTGGAGCGAAGTCAAGAAGGCCGGCGCGACGTCTCTCTCGTTGATCGCGGTGGGAGGTGGTGTCGTCTCCGGCGCGCTGGGTATTATGTGCCTCTACACCGCGCTGAAGTCCGGGAGCCTCTCCGTGGTGATGGCGTTGGCGTTCTGCCTGGCGCCGGTTGTCGGCCTGGTCCTCGGATACCTCTTCCTCCACGAGCGCGTCTCCGCTATCCAGCTCGTCGGTGTCGTGCTCTGCATCTCTGGCGCTGCGTTGGTCACCCTGTATCGATAGCGCTTCTTTTTGACCTGGGTCGTTGAACCCGGTCGCGTCCTCCCATAGGATCACAACAGCAGAATTCCACTCATATACCCAGATGAGGAGGTATTTGCCATGCATCGGATCCACGCATTGAGGATTTGGTTATTCGGACTCCTGGCCTGGGTGCTCGTGTTCACCGGGGCCTCCCCCGTGGTAGCGGCGGACGACGTCAACTTCGAGGTCCACGGGCAGTACCGCCCGCGCTTCTACTACAAAGGGGCGCAAGACTTCGACGCGTCCACCAACCGTGTCCTCGTGCGGCACCGGGCCCGCCTGGGCGCTGGTTTCGACTACAAGTCCCTGGTGGGTACCTACATCGAGGTCCAGGATGTGCGCTCCTTCGGTGAGGAGACCAACACCCTCACTGATTTCTCCGCGGACGGCTTCGACCTGCACCAGGCCTATGCACGGATTCGCCCATTCGAGGGGTTCGAGATCAAGGTCGGTCGCCAGGAAATAGCGCTGGAGAACCACCGCCTCGTCGGCACCGTCGGCTGGAGCGAGCAGGCCCGCGCGTTCGACGGGGTCCGGGCCACATATAAACGGGGGGCACTCCAGGCCGGCGCGTTCTGGGCCCGGGTGGCCGAGGACTTCGGCGTGAAGGACGCCTCGGACGTGGACCTCGTCGCCGCGAATTTCCGTTGGAACGCACATTCGTGGGCCTCCGTCGCCGCGCTCGGCGTCGTGGATCTATCCAAGGCCACGGAGAAGCGCCGGGGGACCGTCGGTCTCCTGCTGGACGGCAGCGGCCACGGATTCAACTACGTGGTCGAGGGCTACTACCAGACCGGCTCCAAGAAGGGCGACATCGACTACGCGGCCTACCTCGCCGCGGTGCGGGCCGGCTACAAGGTCCCTGTGGCGTGGAAGCCCTTCGTGGACGTCTTCGCGGAGTTCGTCTCCGGAGACGATGATCCCGCCGACGGGACGGTGAAGACCTTCGACACCCTCTTCGCTACCAACCACAAGTTCTACGGGGAGATGGACTTCTTCCTGAACCTGCCGGTGCACGCCCAGGGGCGGGGACTTATGGATATCGGCGGCGCGGTGGGTGTGAAGCCCCACGAGACCCTCCTCGCCAAGGTCACGGTGCACCACTTCCGGGCCATGGAGGATCCCGACGACATGGGGGACACCTTCGGCACCGAGCTGGATCTTCGCATCAACTGGGCACCGATCGCCCACCTGAAGCTGGACCTTGTCTACGGCATCTTTCTGCCCGGCGAGCTCTTCGACCCCACCGAAACCGGCGATCCGGAGCACATGGTCTTCACCACCCTCGATGTGAACTTCTAAGCCCCAAGCCGCCTCCAACACCCCTTCCTCTTTCCCTATATGAGGGGTTCCAGTCCCGAAGAGTCTTGATGCATGCATATAATTCGGACACAAACTATATGCATGCATAGCTCACCCGGCGGGAGGCAGCCTTGGAAGAGCAGAGAAGATTCGAGAAGGGGGCCGTACAGGATTGCCCATTCTACATCATCACCCGGACGTCGCTGCTCATGACGTCGGCCTTCAAGAAGGCCTTCGCTGCGGCCGGCATGCGGAAGATGCGTCCGGCCTATCTGGCGGTCCTGTGGCGTCTCTGGGAGGAGCAGGGGGTTCGGATGAGCGACCTGGCGCGGACCGCCGGACTCGAGCCGTCGACGATGACAGGGCTCCTGGACCGCATGGAACGCGATGGCCTGGTGTTCCGTAGGGCGGATCCCGACGATCGCCGGGCGCTGAAGATCTACCTCACCGGGACCGGTGCAGACCTGCAGGACACCAGCGAACGGCTCGTGCAGGAGACATTGGACCTGCTCTTCGAAGGGATCGAGGATCGAGATCTGGACGTCACCAAGGACGTGCTCCGACGAGTGATGGAGAACAACCGAGGAGGTGCGTGATGCGCATCGGATACGCCTGCGCCTACACCCCGTTGCCGCTCATCGACGCGGCGGGGTGTGAGCCCTTCCGGATCCTGCCGTTGACCGAGGCCGCGGACCAGGCAGGGCTCGTCATCCACGACAACATGTGCCCCCACGTGAAGCGGATCCTGGATCGGGCCATGGGCGGTGACCTCCCGGAACTGGATGGCGTGGTCATGGTCAACTCCTGCGATGCCATGCGGCGCCTCGCCGACGCGTGGCGCCAGGTCCGCCCTGACGATCCGTTCTTTCTCATCGATCTCCCGCCATCCGAGGACGAGCGTTCGACCCGCTGGCTCATGTCCGAGCTCGAGCGTCTGCGGGGCTGGCTCTCGGACCTCACGGGCCATCAGGTCATGGATGGAGATCTCGACGCTGCCCTGGAGCGTTATTGCGAGCTGGCCGACCTCCTGGTGGATGCCCGCGAACGACTGGCCGGCGGCACCCTCGCCGGCGGGAGCCCCGCCTTGCAGGTTGCCTACAACGATGTCAGCGCCGGCTCCCTCGCCACGGGGTTGGACTCCGTGCGGCTGCTGCTTGCGAAGCAGCCCGGCGTGCCGTCCAGCAGCGGTCTCCCCATCCACCTCTTCGGCAACGTCGTGGCCGATCCGGCGGTCTTCTCGATGATCGAGGAATGCGGTGCGCGGGTGGTCTCCGATGATCTGTGTACCGGTTCGAGGCTTGTGCAGCCGTTCACCGACCCGACGCCCGGGTCAGACCCCCTCACAGCGCTGGCGGCCGGGCTCCTGGGCCGACAGGTCTGCGCCCGCACCCTCCGCCCCGGCAATCCCGGGCAGCTCGGAGCGGACGTGGTCGATGGTGCCCGCAATTCCGGCGCCGCAGCGGTCGTCGCCTACGTGATGAAGTTCTGCGATCCCTACCTCGGGAGGATGCCCGCTGTGCGGGAGGCTTGCGGCGCTGCGGAGCTCCCGCTCCTCATCCTGGAGGGGGACTGCACCCTCCGCAGCCTGGGCCAGCAGACCACCCGGATCGAGGCCTTCGTCGAGATGTTGGAGGGAACGTCATGATGCTCAATCAGTTCGAGGAACTCATTACGGGGATCGGAGCAAAGCTGGCCGAGCCCGGGGGTGTCACGCCCCGGCGTCGCTTCGCGTTGGAGCTGGCGCGCCTCGGCAAGCGACTCTACGACGGCGAGCACCCGGTGGCCTGGTGCGGGGTCGTTGCGCCCTTCGACCTGCTGGGTGCTATGGGGTACACGTCGTGTTTTGTCGAGTTTGTCGGCGCGTCACTGGCGAGCTCAGGCATGGTCGGCGCCTTCCTCCAGCGAGCGGAGCAGGACGGCATGGTGCCCGACATGTGCGCGTACCACCGCGCGGTGGCCGGCGCGGCCGCTGCGAAGATGATGCCGATCCCCGAGGTGCTGGTCGCTACGACCTGTCCCTGCACAGCGGGTCAGGCCACCATGGAGAACCTCGCTCGGATGATGGACCGGGAGCTCATAGTGCTCCACGTCCCCCTGGAGGATACACCCGAGTCGGTGGCGTACCTGGTCGACCAGCTCCAAGGTATGATCGAGAAGATCGAGGTGTTGACCGACCGCAGCCTCGACACTGACGCGCTCGCCCGGACCATCAGGCGCTCCAACGAGGCAGTGGCCGTGATGGACGAGGTTTACACCCTCGCTGCCAACATTCCATCGCCGACGTCGAGTCGGGAACTCAAGGACTTCGGGATCGTGATGCCCTTGCTCCTGGGTCGTCCCGAGGCCCTGGAGGTAGCCCAGATCTATCAGGATTCGTTCCGACAACGGGTCGACGCGGGGACCGGGAACGGCGTAACCGAGGAGCGGGTCCGTCTGCTGTGGATCCAGAATCGGATCCAGTTCAAGGAGCCTCTCGTGCGGGAGCTCGAGCAGGACCTGGGAGCGATCGTGGTCATCGACGAGTTGAACAACATCACCTGGGATCCCATCGACCCCGAGGACCCGCTCCCGGGGATCGCCCGCCGGATGATCACCAACTCCTTCAACGGACCAATCGAGACCCGCCTGGGTAAGCTCCAGGATCTCGCCCGCAAGTACAAGGTCGACGGCGCAATCAACCCCTGCAACTGGGGCTGCCGTCAGGGCGCCGGCGCTCGAGGGATGATGCGAAAAGGTCTCGGCGATGTCGGCGTGCCGGTCCTCAACCTGGAAGTAGACTGCGTGGACCCGAGGGCCTTCGCCGAGGGCCAGCTCCGCACCCGCCTGGAGGCCTTCGTGGAGATGCTCGAGACGAAGCCGTCGCCCTGGGACTGATCAGAGCGCCCAAGAAGCAACCCTCCTCTCGTTCTGGGCCGGCAGCTTGCTGAAAGCCTTTCGAAGCTTATAGAGAGAAGTAACGCTGACCAGCCTCCGACCCCGATTCTGGTTACCGATTTCACCGTAGGAGGCAGCGGTGTCGTCGGTGGCGAGAACTCCCAGGCCGGCCCGACAGGGACGTCGGGTTGGCAGGCGGAACTTCCTCCTTGAGAAGCGCTTGTTCACACCGGCCCGAAGTAATAAAATCTGAAATCTGGAGGATGACGAGGTGAGTCCAGGTCCTATCGTATGAAGTCCAGATATTTGTATGTGATCGTTACACTGCTGTTGCCAGCATGCGCAGGAGGTAGCGACGGGTCCGACGAGTCACTGAGCGGCAAAGGAGAGAGTTGCACGAAGACGGCAGATTGCGAATCTGGTTTGAAGTGCGTCGACTTGGTTTGCGTTCAAGTGGAGGATTCGGGCGGCGAGGATGTTCGGAGCGAGGACGAAACAACAGCTTGCCAGGCGGATTGCTCAGGAAAGCAATGCGGCGATGATGGTTGTGGCGGCTCCTGCGGAACCTGCACCGGATGCGGCGAGGAGTGTCGGCAAAGTGCCTGCGAATTCACCGCTTGTGAGGGCAATGAGTGCGGCTCCGATACCTGCGGCGGAACCTGTGGATCCTGCGATGAAGTACAGGAGGAATGCTCCATGGGCCTGTGTGTGTGCAGTTTCGTCAACTGTGACGATGTTTGCTGCGCCGCCGGCCAAGTCTGTGCAGAGGGCGCCTGCTGTTCCGCCGTTTGTGAGGGGATGGTGTGTGGGCCGGATGGCTGTGGCGGGACTTGCGGATCCTGTGACAAGATACTGGAGGAATATTCCAAGGGCCTGTGCGTGTGCAGCTTCGCCGACTGTAGCGAGGATTGTTGTGACGCCGGCCAAGTCTGTGCAGAAGGCTCCTGCTGTAGCCCCGACTGCGATGGGAAGATGTGTGGGCCGGATGGCTGCGGAGTCAACTGTGGGAGTTGCAGTGACGAGTACATCTGCGAATCTGGTCAATGTAAATCTGTACTATGGACTGACCCCACATCCGGTCTAGTCTGGCAAAATCCGTCCACTGGTGACGAGATGGATTGGGATGAGGCGACGCAATCCTGCGCTGATTCGGACCTGGGTGGTCACACCGATTGGCGTCTGCCTACCATCGGCGAGCTGCGGTCGCTGATCCGGGGTTGTCCCCCCAACGAATCGGGCGGCATTTGCAGCATCGAGGACGGCGATTGCCTGGCGCTGTCATGCCTGGACGATTCGTGTTCTGGATGTTCGTACGGCGACGGTCCGGCAGATGGCTGCTATTGGCCTGATGAACTGCAAGGAACATGTTCCTGGACCTGGACCTCGTCGGCCGTTGAGGAGGTCCAGGACGACGTTGACTTCTGGTGGTCGGTCGTATTCGGTGTAGGTGCAATAACCGAGATGAAGGCCTCCCAGGTCATTTACGCCCGTTGTGTGCGGGATGCGCTCTGAATCGGATGGGTGCTGACAAACTGGGGCAGGATCCGCTACCTGAGCCTTCCTGATCGCAGGACTTCTACTCGGTCTGACTTCCACCTTCACACGGTGTGAGTCAACCCAGCCTGAACATAATAATATCAGACACTTGCGACTTGACTTCCACCCTTGGTACGTACAAGTAGCGGACGGAATTGCTTGAAATCAACTTTCCGCATCTATCCACTCCTGGGTCTCATCAGGTTGACGCGTACGGCTAATTGCCGTACAGTTCAAATGAGACGAGGAGGTAGTGACATGCAAACCGAATCTGACACTCGCAAGAGAGCACGCCTGGAGGCACGCATTCCGGCAAGCCATAAGGCCATGTTGCAACGTGCGGCTATCTTGCAGGGACAGAGCCTCTCTGAGTTCCTGGTCGCCAGCGCAACCAAAGAAGCACGACAGGTCATCCGAGAGCACGAGATTCTTGAGCTGACCGAGCGGGACCAACTTGCCTTCGCACAAGCTCTCCTCGACCCGGCCCCTGCCAATGAACGGCTGGAGAGGGCTGCCCGGGACTATATAGACGCTCAGTGACCGGCCCTTCGCGGCTCAGAAAGCGGTACGAAGTCGTCCCCCTGGAGAAGCGCCACGACCGTAGCGCCTTTTCCAGCGGAGTCGATGCGCTGGACGAGTACCTGAAAAGACAGAGCGGACAGGACATGCGTCGAAGGGTGGCGTTGTGCTTCGTGGCAAATGAACGAGACACTGCGACCGTACATGGGTACTACACCCTCTCGACAGCATCCGTTCTCTTGGACCTACTGCCCGAAGAGCTGGCCTCCAAGATGCCGCGCTACCCCACCGTCCCAGCCGTGAGACTCGGTCGTCTGGCCACCCACCGAGATGTGCAAGGTCAAGGGCTCGGTACCTTTCTGCTGATGGACGCCATGGCACGATCCCTTCGCATTGAGGCGGGGTGGGCAGTGTTCCTCGTCGACGCGTCGGACGCCACTGTTCGTGACTTCTACTTCAGGTTCGGATTCGAGTCCTTGGACGACGACCTCAATCACCTGTTCCTGATGCGCAGAACAATTGAACCCCTGTTCCGAATCAAGTGAAGACTGGGGGCGGTTCCTGTCGATCCACATTGTATGGAATTTCCCTCTTGGAGCCCCAAGTGCGTACAATCTGCGTTCAGCCCTACCCAATTGAGAGGCCATGCATAACATCAGCGCTGTCACGCTAGATTCTGGACGAGTAGCTGATTTCTGGTTCTTCCGGATCCAGCCAGGGTTGATGTCGCTTCCAACACAACCACCGAATGATCCGAGCCGGGGAGCATCTTGCGACCCGGATTCCTGGTCGCGGGCTCCCGGCTCGGTCGTGACCTGTGCCCGGCTCGAACACGGACTGCCTGGTAGTCCAGTGCGTTCCCGCCACAGGAGCTTGCGTGCTGACGCCTACCAACCCGGGCGGCGGGTGTAACGACGG
>CAZNWW010000050.1:0-12536 GCA_964576155.1 uncultured Myxococcales bacterium
GGGGGTGAGGTTGTGGTAGAAGATCATGTACTTCTCCGCTGCATGTCGGACCTCGGCCGCCGCGGACGTGGAGAGGGGGGCCGCGTGCTCCGCCGCGATGTCCGTGAGCAGGCTCTTGGCCGCCTCCCAATCGCTCTCAAAGGTGACCAGCACCGGGATCTCGTTCCAGATGTACTGGAAGCCCTGGGTGTAGTTGGCCAGGCTCGCCGTGAACACCTGCCCGTTGGGGACGTGGATCACCCGGCCGGTGCTCTGCTCAGCGTCCACCCAGTTGCCGATCTCCAGGAGGGTGAACTGGAAGATCCGCAGGTCGATCACGTCGCCCCGTTGCTCGCCGATCTGGATCCGGTCACCCACCTCGAAGGGGCGCCGCCAGAGGATGAAGAGCCAGCCGGCCATGTCCACGAGGATGTCCTTGAACGCGATAGCGAGGCCCGCAGAGAGGAGACCCAGGAAGGTGGCGATGGAGGAGATCCCATGGTACCAGACCCGCCCCACCGAGAGGATCCCAATGAGGGCCGTCGCGTACTTGAGGGACTTGGTCCAGCGGTACCGGATCTTCAGATCCTCGGTGCGCCGGTAGACCACCCGCACGAGAAGGCGTCGCAGGATCCAGAGGGTCAGGACGATGACCAGGGAGAGGAGGAGCTTCGCCTGGGTCTCGGGCTCGAGGCCCAGGGTGTCGTCCAGCCAGTCGGTGAGCGCGTCCATGGCCCAGTTCTACCAGATTCCACAACCCCGAGGAAGAGGAGCGGCTTGACAGACCTCCCCCGAAGCGCGAAGTTTCTCGGAAGAGAACATGATGACACCAGAGAACAGAAGTCTGCGCATCCTCCTCGTGGAGGACGAGCCGGCCAACACCTTCCTCTTCCGGGAGTTCCTGTCCCGTGCTCCGGGGCTCGCCGGCGCCGAGATCGACGACGCGAATCGCCTCTCCTCAGCCCTGGAGATGCTCGAGACGGAGCGCTACGATCTCGTCTTTCTCGACCTGGGCCTCCCGGACAGCTACGGCCTCGACACCCTCGAGACCTTCCGTGCCCGGTTGCCGAAGACCCCCGTGGTGGTCCTCTCGGGATCGGTGGACCCCGCCACTGAAAAACGGGCCCGAGAGCTCGGCGCGGCCGCGTTCCTCAACAAGGCGGACACCTACCCCGGGTCCCTGGAGCGCGCGGTGCGCGACGCGCTCCTGGTGATCCCCGATCTCTCCTGAACATCGGAGATGGCTATCTAGATGGCTATCTCTCCAACTCATGTCCTGTGGGAGGGGCGTTGTAGCTGAGCTGAGCGGACGCAGTACGCTCGTGCGAAACTGATGCCCTTTGGGTACCCGCCCCGATTCTTCATTGGCTATTCCGCAGCGTATTGCGGTAAAGCCTTGACTAATCCGCAATGCGCTGCAGAATAGTCATATGCATCGAGTACAAACAGCGCACATCCTGAGTGATCTTGGAAAGAAGCTCGTATTCCTCGTGGGTCCACGGCAAGTAGGCAAGACCTGGCTGGCCCACAATCTGAGCAGGCACTTCCAGCGCCCGGTATACCTCAACTGGGACAGTCTCGTGGACCGCCGGATCATTCAAGACGAGGGTTGGCTCCGTTCGACCGACCTGCTGGTGTTGGACGAGATCCATGGAATGCCGGAATGGAAGGGGTACCTCAAGGGAGTGTTCGACACAAGGCCTGAAGGACAGCAGATCCTTGTCACAGGGAGCGCCAGATTGGACTTCATCCGGCAGAGCGGAGGATCCATGGCCGGCAGGTTCTTCGTCCACAGGCTGCTCCCGTTCTCACCATCGGAGGTAGCGTTCGCCAGCTCGTCCGGCGATCCCGTGCAGGTCCCGGCATCGGCCATGACACAGAGTGATCCCGAGCTGGTGTTGGAAAGGTTGCTCGAGCGGGGGGGATTCCCTGAGCCCTTCCTGGCCGATGACCCACAGGAAGCGGAGCGCTGGCGCCGGAGCTATGTCGATGGCCTGATCCAGGAGGATGTGCTGGACTTCGAGCGTATCCATGATCTATCAGCGATGAAGACGTTGCTTGAGCTCTTGCGGCGCCGGGTGGGGAGTCCGGTTTCCTATCAGTCCCTGTCCGAGGATCTCTCTGTGTCACCGAACACGGTGAAGAAATACATCTCAGTCCTCGAAGCGCTCTACATTGTGTTTCGAGTGATCCCATGGTCGAACTCGGTGGCACGATCACTGCTGAAGGCTCCGAAGATGTACTTCTACGACGTTGGGCTCGTGGCGAGAGACGAAGGGGTTCGATTCGAGAACCTGGTAGCGTTGGCCTTGCTGAAGCACGTCCATAGCCTCACCGACCGAACCGGCCGGGACCACGGCCTGTATTACGTCAGAACCAAGGAAGGAAGGGAGGTGGATTTCTGTCTCTCGCAAGACAACCGTCCCACACAGCTGATCGAGGCCAAGCTCGGGCAGACTGATTTCAGCCCAGCGCTCAAGTTCTACTCGAGGGCCCTGTCGGTCCCAGGTGTTCAGCTCGTGAGAGATCTGAAACACGAGCGTCAGCAAGGCGTGTTGCAGCTTCGCCGAGCGGCGACCTGGCTTACGGAGCTGGCACCCAGGCCCGACCTGGACTGATTCCGAGGGCCTGCGCTACAAGAGCGACTCCACCGACCTATGCTCATAGCCGAGCTGGTCGGCCACCGCGGCGCGGGTCATCTTGCCCCTGTAGACTTCGTCCATCGTCCATATTCTTGCCATCTCCCCTCCCCGTGCGACGATAGCCATATAGATGGCCATCGGAGGATCCCGTGGACAACGGATACTCGATCGCAGACGCCCGAAACAACCTCCCCCGTCTGGTCCACGTGGCCGAGGACGGAGAGCCGGTTCGGCTCACCCGCCGCGGACAGCCCGTCGCGGTGATCCTGTCCCTCCATGAGTACGAGCGCCTTCGGGCAGCGGGGGACGGCCTGTGGGATCGGCTGCAGCGGTTCCGGGACGCGGTGGAGGCGGAGACCCCGGCGGGCCGCGGCGGCATCGCCTGGGACGGCGAGGAGGTCTGGCGATGAGCGGCTTCCTGTTGGACGCGACGATCCTGATGGAGCCGCTCAGCGGCCAGCCCCGGGGCGGGGTGATGGCGCGCCTGCGGCGTCACGAGCGAGAGGTGGTCACCGCAGCGGATCCCTGGGAGGCCCTGGTGCGCCACTGGCGGACCCTGCCCGATCCCACCCGAAAACGTCGGGCGGGGGCCTACGTCCTGGACGTGCTGGGGCCGACCCTGACGGTGCTGCCCTTTGACCAGGACGCTGCCACCTGGCTGGCCACCGAGGCCGCCCGCCGCGAGCTCCTCGGTGAGCCCCCCGACGATCCCCTCGCCGCCCGCACCGCAGCCGTCGCCGCGACCCGGGGCTTGACCGTGGCCACCACCACCCCGGACCTCTACGCGTCCTTCGACACCGTCCGCATCGAGACCTGGTCCGAAGGCCCCAGGATCCAGGCGGCGCCCCTTCACTGACACTTTCGTCCCATTCGATCCACTTCGAGAGGGGATCCGGATTCATCCTGAAGACGTTGCGCTGACCACCCGCAACAGCTCGTCGAGGCGCGTCTGCTTCAGGGGCGAGGCTCCCGGCGCCGCATCCCGGATCGCCTCCTCCAGCCGAGCCCGCTCCACCGACTCGCCGTGATCCCGGGTGTATTCGAGCATCCGCCGGCAGTCATCGAGGTCCGTCTCCGTCAGACGGGACAGCTTCAGCAAGACGTACAGGGTGGCGGTCGGACGGAAGATCGTCGTTCCGGCTCTACGGGCCAGGGGCAGGAGCTGCTCCTCGACTCCCTCCTGCCGCCGCAGGAAGTATGCCCCCGCCTGGTTGATCACCTCCACCGGAAGGCCCATCTCCTCCGCAATCTCCATGAGGACCAGGGTCTGCTCCTGGGTGGCACCCGGTGGCCCGACGATGTCGATGTCCACGGTGGTCCGATGCGCTATTCCCAGCAGCGGGAGGACCGCACCACCGATCAGGATCCAGTCGCCGTCGAGGCGCTCGAGCGCGAGGTCGACGAAGGTCTGCAGGGCTTCGCGGTTCAAGGGTTTCATGGTCTCTCCCTACAGGTACTCTGCCAGCGAGCGCCGCGCTATTCGCGTCAGCTTGATCTCGCGGCCCGTCCATTGGTCAGCCAGTATCTCCGAACCCAGAACCGCACCCGCCAGATGTTCCCGGAAGACCCGCGGGAAGTGGTCCCTCAGAGCCAGCAGCAGCGCACGGACCGCGTCCCGCCGTCGCCCGGCCCCGGCGCGTCCCTCTGGCTCGGACAGCTCCGCTATGGCGCAGCGCAGGTGCCGCGCCAGCACCGCCGGGCGACGCTCTACGCTGCGCGCCTCTCGTTGAAGCAGGGGGAGCCCCAGGGCGCACAGCGCATCCCAGTCCGCCGGCTGCTCCCGGCACTCCAGGTCAAGATCGAGCACGTCCAGGATCCGCAGGAGCGTCCCCAGGGACGGGTTGGCGCTGCCCGCCTCGAGGTTCTGGAGGGTCGCCCGGCTCACCCCGGCCCGGGCACAGAGGACCGCCTGCGTCAAGCCCATGCTGCGGCGGCGACTACGAATGAGTGGTGACAGGGGCCTCATGCCTATTATATTAGGCGCGGCCCGCCTCCAACGCAAGTGATCCCTACCGCCCCGGATCGGAGATGCAGGCCCCTCGAGGCCGTGCTATCATCCCACCCCTGTGGACGACGACCCCCGACGGAGGAAGACCTCATGGCCCAGAGCAAAGCGACGACATTCCGCTTCGACGCGAGCCCTGATGCGCTCCTCGAGGTGCTGCTCGATCCCGACTTCCAGGTGGCCAGAGAGAAGGTGCAGGGTTCGGTGGACGCTACGGTGCGGGACATCAGACGCACCGACTCGGAGTATGTCTATGAGGTGCAGACCACCGATTACGCGAAGACCCTGACCGGCATCGACAAGAGGAAGACGGAGACCGCCAACTGCACCTACGAGTGGGACCTCTCCCGGATGCGATGCCTCTGGAGCTGGATCGGGCCCCACGGAAAGAAAGCCAGGACCTGGGGCAACCTGCGCATCAGCCCCGCGGGCGGGGGCTCGACCATGGAGCTGGACTTCAACATCGACATCAAGGTCCCCCTGGTCGGCAGAAAGATCGAAAAGATCGTCCTCAGGGAAGTGGAGCCCGGCTGGGTGCGGTACGAGAAAGTAATTCGGGAATGGCTCGCCAGATAGGCCTTCCCTAAAGCCAAGTCCCTGCAAAACAATCACCGTCCCAAAGCTCCCGCCAGAACTTCGGGTCCCGGATCCGGCCGTCGAAGACAACCTCCGGCGTTCGCCGCAAGGCCTGGCGCCAGAGGACGAGGTCGAGGTTCGGGAAGGCGGTGCAGAGATCCGGGGCGAAGGCCTGGCGGGCCCAGGCGCGGCGGCGTGCGTCGCATTCTGTCTCGCCGGCGCGGGTGATCCGCGCTACGCCGACGCCGTCCAGGTGGAGGGGGGCCAGGGGTCCCCGCTGGTCGGGGCAGAGCATGTGGAGCTTGACCATGCGAACCCTGGCCCAATCCATTACAGGAGACGTCCCCGGTTGACTGGGTAAAAAATCCTCGAAGGGGATCGTCCAGGTCCGCCACTCCATGGAGTCCACGGTGATCGTGGTGGTCACAGACTCCGCCGGGCAGCATCGGTCTTTCTCCGGGCAGGCGGGCGCGGCGGTGTCGCAGAGCTCGATCTGGACAGTCGGCGCAGCGCCGGAGGGATCCTTGCGGGCCCGGAACCGGAGCGCGTTACCTCCCGAGAGGTCCACGCCTTCACCCGATCCCAGGGGCACGGCGAGGCCACCGATGTAGTAATTACCGCAGCGGGTGGAGCCCTCCTCGTCGGGGGTTGTGGCCAGGAGGAGGTGCTGCTCCCCGTTCGGGATCTCGGGGCAGTCCTCGGACGCTCCACCTTCAACCACGTCTAGAGCCAGCCGCCCCCAGGACCCCCACCACCCTTCGATGCCATCGAAGCCGGCCACGGGGGAGATGCAGGCGACCTCTTCGATCAACCGGCACTCCGCGGTGGTCTCCGCGACGATCATGGGCTTTCCGCGGCCTTCGGGCGCGGCCCAGGCCCGATAGAAGGGCTCGATGCCGGCGACGAAAGCGCCCTCCGGGGGGGCTTCGTCCCCTGTCCACGAGAGGTCGATGCCCACGTAGTCCACCGCGTCGTCTCCCGGGTAGAAGTCCTCGTAGGTCGGATATTCGGGCACGGATTCGCGCCAGTAGGCCGGCTCCACGAGGGGGGTCCAGGCGATGCGCAGGCCCGGGCCGCCGTGGGCCTTGAGCAGGCGCGCCACGTTCGCGAAGCCCTCGCGGTACTTCATCGCGTCGCCGAGGCAGGGCTTGTCCTTGTTGTCCAGCGCGCAGGGCCCCCAGGAGAACCAGGGGGCGTTCATCTGGGGCGCTATACGAACGATGACCGGCGCACCAAAGGCTGCGATGTCCTCGGCCAGCTTCTTCACCGCCTCGTAGGGCCGGGAACCTGCTGAAAAATCCGACGTGAAGGGGGCGAAGCCGCATTCGGGCAGGAGGGTGAGGAGCACCGCCCCCGCAGGGTTGCGGGCCAGGATCCTGTAGGCCTTGTCCCG
Organism: uncultured Myxococcales bacterium; assembly: GCA_964576155.1. Taxonomy (GTDB): domain Bacteria; phylum Myxococcota_A; class UBA9042; order CAIXZC01; family CAIXZC01; genus CAZNWW01. The sequence continues at coordinate 6,596 of CAZNWW010000050.1, forward strand.
GGGAAAGCGGTTGTAGTCGCAGGGACCGCTCCAGGCCGCCGGGAAGCCGAGGTAGAGATTCTCCACCGCACGAGGGACGCCGTCCCCCGGGATCCCCTGGGGCCCTCCGAAGAGGCCCACTCCGATGCGGGGGCGGCACGCGCCGCCATTGCAGAGCGCAGGCGGAGAGCAGCGACCGCAGGTCCCACCGCAGCCATCCGGGCCGCAGGTTTCATTATTGCTGCACCCGGGGACGCAGTCCGCATAGACGCAACGCCCCGTCTTGCAGATGTCTCCGTCGGGGCAGGCGCCGCAGGTCGTCCCCGAGCCGCAGCCGTCGGGGCCGCAGGCACGGAGGAGGCAGTCGGGGAGACAGGGAGAAGAGGGCTGCGGGGGAGGGTTGGTAACTACATCGCCCCCCCTTTGCCCTTCGGGCATTTCCCCCCCCGAGGGGGAAAGGTCTCGTGCCATTGCGACGTCTGGTGCTGCTACAGGGATCTCTACCGCAACATCCGGCGGCTCCCGCCCAGGGGGCGGAGGGGACGCGATGTCCCTACCAATGTCCTTCACGGAGGTACAACCTACCGCCAGGACAAGAGCCAGTACCATCACGTTTGGGATCGGCCGCATGGGCCACCTCCGGTTATGCCGGAAGAATCGAAGGCTGGACTGTGAGGATGTCGGTGCGGGGCATTGGATCCACGGCCTCACCTTCGAACCGCCGGACCGTGAGGTCGAGGTACTCCGCGCTCAGGTCAACGCCGATGTAGCGGCGCCCATGGCGGGCCGCTGCGAGGCCCGTGGTCCCGGAGCCGTTGAAGGGATCGAGGATCACCGCGTCCTCCTCGGTGGATGCTAGAATGATCCGCTCGAGGAGGGCCATGGGCTTCTGGGTTGGGTGCTTGCCGTGGCTCTTCTCCGCCTTGCGGGGCGGGAGGATCGACCAGACGTTCTGCATCTGCTTGCCGCCGTTCGCAGCCTTCATGAGCGGGTAGTCGAAGTAATGCTTGCTCTTCTTGTCCCGCGCAGCCCAGAGGATCTGCTCCGTCGCGTGGGTGAAGTAGCGGCATGCGAGGTTGGGGGGCGGGTTGCGCTTGTGCCAAACCATGTCGTTGAGCAGCTTATAACCAAGCTGCTGCATGGCATACCCTACCGAAAAAATGTTGTGGCGGGTGCCGGAGACCCAGATCGTACCGTTGGGGCTCAGGACCCGCTGACATTCGGTCAGCCAGCGGACATGGAAGCCGTGATCGTCGTCCGCGCCCCGGGATTTGTCCCAACCGCCCTTGTCCACCGCGACCATCTTGCCGCCCTGGCAGGTCACGCCGCCGTTTGACAGGAAGTAGGGGGGGTCCGCGAAGACCATGTCCACGGTCCCCTCGGGGATCCGCTTGAGCACCTTGAGGCTGTCGCCGTGGACGAGCTGAAAACGCCGCTCGGGAGACTGGAAGTAGTACTTGAACTTCGGGCTCATAACCGTCCTTTGTGCCGCGGGTGATCTCCTCCGAAGCCCAGTCTAAGGGCGCCGGATCCGCAGACCAAAAAACTGGTCTAGGCCATGGGTGTGGTTTGGTTCAGGTGGAGAAGGGGTTGGTGTAGAGCGCGGCGGCGCCGAGGGCCTCCTCGATCCGAAGGAGCTGGTTGTACTTGGCGACCCGCTCGGAGCGGCACAGGGACCCGGTCTTGATCTGACCCGCACCCACGGCCACCGCGAGGTCCGCTATGGTGGTGTCCTCGGTCTCCCCGCTGCGGTGGGAGATCACGCAGGTGTAGCCGGAGCGGTGAGCCAGGCCGATGGTCTCGAGGGTCTCGGACACGGTGCCGATCTGGTTGAGCTTGATCAGGATCGAGTTGGCGACCCCGCGAGAGATCCCCTCCTGGAGGATCTTCACGTTGGTGACGAAGAGGTCGTCGCCGACGATCTGGATTTTTTTACCCAGGCGATCGGTCATGAGCTTCCAGCCGTCCCAGTCGCCCTCCGCCAGGCCGTCCTCGATGGAGACGAGCGGGTAGTCGGCGACCATGGCCGCCCAGTATTCCACCATCTCCTCGGTGGTGAGGGTGCGGCCCTCGCCGGCCAGATCGTAGACCTTGCGGTCCTCGTCATAGAACTCCGACGCCGCGGGATCCAGGGCGAGGAAGAACTCGGCCCCGGGCTTGTAGCCGGCCTTGGTGATCGCGGCGAGGATGTAGTCCAGGGCCTCGAGGTTGCTGCGCAGGTCGGGAGCGTAGCCCCCTTCGTCTCCGATCCCGGTGGAGAGACCCTTGTCCTTGAACAGATCGCCCAGGGTGTGGAAGACCTCCGTGGCGGCGCGGAGGGCCTCTGCGAAGCTGTCGAAGCCCGCGGGCACGATCATGAACTCCTGGATGTCCACGTTGTTGGTCGCGTGGGCCCCGCCGTTCACCACGTTCATGAGGGGCACCGGCAGGCGATTGGCCGCTACCCCGCCCAGATAACGGTACAGGGGAGTATCCAGGGCCTCTGCGGCAGCGCGCGCGGTGGCCATGGACACACCCAGGAGCGTGTTCGCGCCGAGCCGCTCCTTGTTCTCGGTGCCGTCCAGATCCAGGAGCAGCCGGTCGAGGCCGGCCTGGTCCCTGGCGTCGAAGCCCACGAGCTCATTCGCTATGAGCTTGTTCACGTTGTTCACCGCGGCGAGGACGCCCTTGCCCATGTAACGGGCCCTGTCGCCGTCGCGCAGCTCCAAGGCCTCGCGAGACCCCGTGGAGGCCCCCGAGGGCACCATGGCCCGCCCGAACACGCCGCCGGAGAGATACACGTCGACCTCCACCGTGGGGTTGCCTCGCGAGTCCAGGATCTCTCGTGCCAGAACGTCGACGATCTCGGTCATTCTCTTGATCCTCCCTGAAGTTGATTCCCGGGGTCGGGGGGGCTCAACGCGCCCGACCGCAGCCGCACCGGCGGGCCTCCCCGTCGGCGTCCCCGTCCCATCGCTCGAACACGGGGATCACGCTGAAGACTGTGAAGAAGTCATTCTCTCGATGGAGCTTCTCCGCCTCGTACTTAACCACGTCGCTGTAGCCCGCCTTCACCGCTGCCTTTCCGTCCCGCTTGATCTTCTCCGCCACGTTCTTGACCTGGCTGGCTACGCTGGAAGCGGTGTTGGAGGAGCGGTTCTCCAAGAAGACGTAGAAGGGCGCCGGACAGAGGATCCGGGCGCCGCCGCAGTCCTCCGGGAGGCGCCGGAACGCGGGGTTGATGTCCTCGAGATAGGGGCGCATCTGCTGGTCCTTCTTCTCGAGGGGCATCAGCTCGTTATAGGAGTGGAAGGTCTCCCCCCGCCAGACGATGAGCCAGGAGGTGATGTTGTCGGGGCAGACCCGCTTATAGGTGGCGTCGGTCCAGTCGGCGATGAAGCCGAGGCCTATCTTCCGCACGAGGGGCTCGTAGGCCTCCTGCTCCCGAAGCTGCAGGTCCGCCCCGCAGTGGTCGTAGTACTCCTCGAAGACGTACTTCTGGGACCAGTGGGGCGAGAGGCTCGGCAGGTAGTAGTTGAGCCCCCAGGCAGCGGACGAGAACCCCGCCACGAGCATCACCACCACCGCAGCGCCCCGGGAGCGCCGGAACATGAACAGGAGCACGGCGAGCCCTCCGATCCCGAGGAGGAAGAGGGTGAAGTTGTCGAACTCCAGGGCCGGCCGCTGCAGGAGCCAGCGCACGGACGAGGTGGTGTGCTGGTAGAACTGGGAGGTCTCCCAGGTGTCGGAGCATGTCCCCTCGTCAGTACAGAACCTGCCGGAGAGACAGTCCCCGTCTCCGTCCTCGTCTGCCGGGGCGGCGCATTCCATGGGCTTGTCGTCGGTGGTAGGCGCGCCCGCGTCCAGGGGGAGGTGCCGCGGCATGGGCCGATCATACTTGTAGGTAAAGAGGTTGCGGAACGACTGGGGATCCTCGTGGATGTGCCAGCCGATCGCGAGGAGGACGCCGAGACCCACCACCGCGGCGAGGCGCGGCAGCGCGCTCCGGTCCTTGAGGTGGTCCAGGAGATGGATCCCCAGGAGGAACGCCAGGGGTGGCAGCGCGGGGAAGATGTAGTGATGGAACTTGGTGCTGGCCAGGGTGAACAGCAGGTAGGCCACGAAGAACCACAGGAACAGGAACAGCTGGGTCTGGTTCTCCCTTGTCTCCAACCGCAGGCGGAGCCTGGCGAGCTTCGCCAGGGTCAGGGGGAGGAACGCTACCCAGGGGAAGAGCCCGACGCCCAGCCACCTCAAGAAGTGCTCGAAGGTCCCGGAGTCGATCTCGTGGACCCCGGTGCCCAGGCGGTTGAAGTGATCATGGATGAAGAAGCGCGAGTAGAACGCGTTGCCGTGCTTGGCGAACATGGCCATGTACCAAGGGACCCCGACCAGGACGAAGGCCACGATGCCCAGGGGGATCCAGAGGTCCTTGAGCATCCGCCAGCGGTTCGTCGCCAGAATCCAGACGAAGAGGATCGCGCCGGGGAGCATAAAGCCAAGCAGGCCCTTCCCGAGGGATGAATGGCCGCAGAACACGTAGAACACGATGAGCCAGGAGTTCCTGATCCACCTGTCCTTGAACGCATCGGTCCAGGTCCCGTGCCGCAGCCGGTGGCGCGCGATAGCGCCCACGACCCAGCCGATGAGGGCCAGCTCCACGAGCCCGTAGCCGACCACGTGATAGACGCCGTTGAGCTTCACCCGCGCCCAGAGATCCGTAGGGGTCTGCTCGGTGAAGAGGTCCGTCGCGATGATGCCGTACTGAAAAACCGTGGAGCCGAGGAGGACGAGCATTCCTGCGCCGATCTTCAGCAGGAAGGACCGGTTGGACGGACGCTCTCGGGGTCCGAAGACTGCGATCATGAACGCGAGGAGGGCCACGGTCAGGGTGGAGACGAAGGGCATGTCGGTCTGGGCCTGGCGCCCGATGTAGAAGAACTGTGGCGCGGTGCCGAGGATCGCTGCGGCCAGGAATCCTGCCCGCCGGGAACGGATCCGGGAGAACGCCAGGTAGGCCATGAACATCGCCATGATCGCCATGAGCGCCATGGGCAGACGGATCGCCCAGTCGGAGAACCCGATGGCCTTCACCGCGGTGGCCTCGGTCCAGAAGATCAGGATCGGCTTGGAAAAGAACGGCGCGCCCTGCTTCTTGGGACCGATCTTCGAGCGGTAGCCCCAGTAGGGGCTGACCCAGTCGTGGGTCTCGACCATGTTGCGGGTGACCTCACCGTAGTGGGTCTCCCAAGGGTCCCAGAGTCCGAACGCACCGACGTTGGGCAGGAAGATAGCGGCGGCCACCGCCAGGACCCCGAGGCGCACCCACCATTCACCCTTGGGGCGGGTCCATTCCTCGTCTCCCCCGCCCACGGGCAGGGTGTACGTGGGATCCCAGGGGCCGTCTTGCGGCTGCTTCGGATCGTCGGTCATGGGTCCTCGTCCGAAAAAACGTCCGTGTGTTTATATAGGGAAGCGTGCGGAGATTCAAGAACGTCTGATCACAGACGCCAGCCGGTGTTGTAATGCCGCGGCTGGAAATGGACAGCGTCTACGCGAAGATAACTACACCCCCACAAGGACCGTTCTATCCCCGCCGATACTGACTACATCACGATATGGGATCGGATGGAAAGACGAGACCAGGTCGTCCTGGCAGAACGGGAGCGGAAGCTCGAAGCAGCACGTGAGAAACGTCGAAAGGCTCCGGCATCATTGACCTTGCTGTCTGAGGATGGCTCAATACCATTAAGGGGAATTGCCTATGCTGGCAGCTGCAAGAGGCCACCGTCAGTGCTTCGGAGGGGCGGTGAGCTACATAAAAACGGGGACCGGCTGTCCAGTTCCTGCTGAACCATTACAGTTTCAGGGAGCTTATTGACAAGCGACATCGTTGCAAGTGAAGGTCTCGAGTTGACCGAATTCATAGGTTCCGCCGACTTGATACTCGATGTCCTGGGAGACATTGTTGTCGCCATCGACA